>JASLEW010000057.1 GCA_030150965.1 Thermoanaerobaculia bacterium
CCGCGCCGGCGAGCGCCGCCACGGTGAGCACCAGGGCCGGCCGCGAGTCGGCGAGCAGAAACCGCAGCCGCTCGCCGGGGGTGGCGGGATCGATCGGCACCCAGGCGCCGCCCGCCCGCAGGGTGGCGAGGATCGCGGTCACCAGCTCGGGGGAGCGCGGCAGAAGCAGCGCCACCCGCACCTCGGGCGCGACGCCCAGGCCCCGCAGGCGGCCGGCGAGCCGCGCCGCGCGCCGCTCCAGCTCGCCGTAGCTGAGCTCCTGCCCGCCGCCGCTCACCGCGATCGCCTCCGGCTGCAGCTCGGCGCGGCGGGACACCAGGGCGTGCAGGGTCTCGTCCGCCGCCGGCAGCGGGGGCAGGGTGGGAGCGGCGTTCCATTCCAGGACGAGCTGCTGCCGCTCCGCGGCCGTCACCGCCGGCAGCGCGCCGAGCGGCCGCTCCAGCGCGCCGGCGAAGGAGCCGAGCAGCAACTCCAGGTGGCCGAGCAGGCGGCGGGCCGTCACCGCATCGGCACGGCGGAAGTGCGCCAGGCGCAGGCGGAGCTCGGGCCGCGGCCGGCGGCCGGGCAGCACGGCGAGCGACAGCGGATGGCCGGCGCCGCTCATCGTCACCGCGGTCACCGCCAGGTCGTCCGTCCCCTCCTCCTGCAGCTCCTCGACCGGGAAGTTCTCGAACGCCACCAGGCTGCGGAAGAGCGGTTCGCCGGGCGGCACCTCGCTGCGGCGCTGGATCTCGGCCAGCGCGGCGGTCTCGTGCTGGCGGAGCTCCAGGTGCCGCCGCTGCACGCCGCCCAGCCAGGCGCCGAGCGGCGCCGCGGGGTCGGCGAGCAGGCGCAGCGGCAGGGTGTTGATGAACAGGCCGATCATCGACTCGACCCCCGGCAGCTCGCCGGGACGGCCGGAGACCACGGTGCCGAACACCACGTCGGGATCGCCGCCGTGGCGGGCGAGGAGGATGGCCCAGGCCGCCTGCACCAGGGTGTTGACCGTCAGGCCGCGGCGGCCGGCGAGCTCGCCGAGCGCGGCGGCCAGGTCCGGCCGCAGCCGCAGCTCCTCGTGCAGCGGCTCGCCCGCGTCCTCGCCGGCCGGCGGCGCTTCCGGACGGTCGAGCGGCAGGCGGGTGGGCGCGGTGAAGCCGGCGAGGGCGCGCCGGAAGTAGCGGGCCGCCGCCGCCGGATCCTGGCGCTCCACCCAGGCGATGAACTCGCGGTAGGGGCGCACCGGCGGCAGCGCCGCCTCGCGGCCGGCCGCCGCCGCCAGGTAGGCCGCGATGACCTCGCGGAACACCAGGGAGAGGCACCAGCCGTCGAGCACCAGGTGGTGGAAGGTCCAGACGACGCGGTACCGCCGCTCGCCGGTCCTGAGCAGCGCCACGCGCATCAGCGGCGCCCGCGCCAGGTCGAACGGCCGCGCGCGGTCGGCGCCGAGCCAGGCGGCGAAGCGGGCCGGGACCTCCGCCTCCGGCATGCCCCGCCAGTCCTCCTCCGTCCAGGGCAGGGCCACGTCCCGCCGCACCACCTGGAGGGGCCGCTCCAGCCCCTCCCAGGCGAAGGCGGTGCGCAGGACCGCATGGCGGGCGACGACCGCCCGCCAGGCGGCGGCGAAGGCGGCGGCGTCCAGGGGGCCCGTCAGCTCGGCGCTGAGCTGCTCCAGGTACGCCTGCCCGGCGGCGGGATCGAAGAGCACGCCGAAGAGCATCCCCGCCTGGAGCGGCGCCAGCGGATAGATGTCCTCGATGGTGCGGTCGAGCCGGGCGCCGGTGCCGGCCAGGGCGTCGAGCCGCGCCTGGGTCAGGCGGGCGAGCGGGAAGTCGGAAGGCGTCCTGCCGCCGGTGTCGGGGGCGGTGCAGTGCGCGATCAGCTCGCGGAGCGCCGCCAGGTGGCCGGCGGCGAGGCGGGAGACGGCCGCCGGCGCGAAGCGTCCGGCGCCGTGGGTCCAGACCACCCGCAGCTCGCCGTCCAGCACCCAGGCGTTGACCTCGATGGCGTGACGCAGCGGCGCGCGCGGGCTCTGGTCCGGCCCCGCCGCCTCGGGCGCCAGGTCCCAGCGCCGGCCGGCTCCGGCGCCGAGAGCGCCGTCGAGCTGGCCCAGGTAGTTGAAGGCCACCTCGGGCGCCGGGTCGCCGCCCAGCCGCGCCGCCTCTCCCTGGCCGTCGAGATAGCGCAGCAGGCCGTAGCCCAGCCCGCGCCGCGGGATGGCGCGCAGCGTCTCCTTGACCGCGCGCAGCAGCTCGCCGGGGGCCGCCAGCGCGGGGCCGGCGCCCCCGCCTTCGGCCGGCGCGGCGTCGAGGACGACCGGGAACATGGTGGTGAACCAGCCGACGGTGCGCGACAGGTCGAGGTCGGGCGCGATCTCCTCCCGGCCGTGCGCCTCGAGATCGAAGCGCAGGCGCGTCTCGCCGGTCGCCGGCACCGTCCACTGCGCAAAGGCGCGCACCAGCGCGGCCAGCAGCAGGTCCTCGACCCGCGCCTGGTAGGCGGCCGGCGCCGGGCCGAGAAGCGCCGCCGTGGCCGCGGCGTCCAGCGCGTTCTCGACCGCGGCGACGGCGGGGGCGGACGGGGGGGCAGGGGGCGCCCCCGAGCTCAGGCGAGTGTCGCCTGGCCATGGCTGGCCGGCGGCCTCCCCTGCGCTTCGGGGGAGGTTCTCTCCAGCCTCGCCGCTCGGTGCCGCGGCCGCGGGCAGGGGCGTCACGTCCGCCGGCAGCGACAGCCAGTACGGCAGCTCGGCGCGCACCGTTGCCGAGCGCGCGTGCTCGGCCAGGCGCTCCGCCCAGAGCTTCCAGGCGGACGTCTTGGGCGGCAGGACGGGCGGGCGGCCGGCCGCTGCCTGGGAGAAGGCGGTCTCCAGGTCGTCGAGCAGGATGCGCCACGAGACGCCGTCGATCACCAGGTGATGGGCGAGCAGCAGCAGCCGCTCCGGCTCGCCGCCGCCGAGGATGAAGTGGGCGGCGCGGAACAGCGGCCCCGCGGCGAGATCGAATCCGCCCTGGAGCGCCGCCGCGGCGCTCTCCAGGGCGGCGGTGCGGCGCCCCGCGGGCAGCGCCGCCAGGTCGAGCACGGCGAGCGCCGCCCGCTCCTCGCGCGGCGC
>JASLEW010000072.1 GCA_030150965.1 Thermoanaerobaculia bacterium
GCCGCGCCACCACCAGACGGCGGCGCCGCCGACCAGCAGCAGCGCGATGCCGAGGATCCACCCGGCGGCACGCCGGCTCATGGCGGGGTCGGCGAGTTGGGACTGGAGCGCACCGCGCCCTGCGGCGGCGGCAGCGGCGGCGCCGAGCGGGTGTCCGCCTGGGAGGCCTCCAGGTAGCGGCCGACGGCCCGCACCAGCGCATCGATCAGCTCCGCCCGGTAGGCGGGGTTCTGCAGCTTCGCCTCCTCGTCCGGGTTGCTGATGAAGCCCAGCTCGACCAGCACCGCCGGCATCGCGGCGCCCATCAGCACGCGGAAGGGGGCCTGCTTGACGCCGCGGTCCTTGAGCTCCAGCGCGGTGTTCAGCTCGGCCTGCACCAGGCCGGCGAAACGCTGGCTCTCGGCCAGGTGGTGGGTCTGCGCCAGGTCCCAGAGGATCATCTGGAGGTCCTGCGTCTCCTGGCCGCTGTCGGCCGCCGGCGCGGCGGCGGTGGCCGAGTTCTCGCTCGCCGCGGCGCTCTCGGCCCGGTTGTCGGTGGCCTGCGAGCTGAGGAAGTAGGTCTCGGCGCCGTGCGCGCCGGCGCCGAGCGAGGAGTTGAGGTGGATGGAGATGAAGAGGTCGGCCTTGTTCTGGTTGGCGATCGCGGTGCGGCTGTCGAGCGGCAGCTTGGAGTCGTCGGTGCGGGTGAGCACGGCGCGCACCGGCAGGCGTTGGGTCAGCCGCGCCTCCAGGTCGCGGGCGAGCACCAGGGTCAGCTCCTTCTCCGCCACGCCGCCCGGGCCGATGGCGCCGGTCTCGCTGCCGCCGTGGCCCGGGTCGATGACGATGGTGCGGGTGCTGCTGCCGCGCAGGTCGGCGACCGCGGCGCTCGGGGCGACCGGCACCTGCGCCGCCGACTTGCGGTGCACGTCGAAGACCAGGCGGAACGGATTGTCGAGCAGGTAGCTCTCGACCTCGGCGTCGGGCACCACCTGGATGCGCACCGTCTGCGGGGTGAAGGTCACGTCCTGGACCAGGCTGTCCTCGATCTTGCGGCGCACCGGCGGCGCCAGGCGGTCGGCGAGGATCTGCACCTCGGTCGCCCCGGGCTGCTGGTTGAGGCGGTAGCGCGGGGTCTCGGGGAACTGGAGGACCACCGTGGTCATCCCCTGGAGGTGCACCACGTCGAGCGCCACCTTGATCTCGCGCGACTCGCGCCGCGAGATCAGCAGCCGCGCCTCCTCGGGCCGCCAGTCGAAGGAGAGGCCGGAGACGGTGCCCCAGGTCTTGCGCAGGAAGTCGAGCGGCACCAGGATGCCGCCCTCGCCGCGCACCGGCGGCTGCGACAGGGAGACGATGTTCTCGCCGACGGTGATGACGGCATTGCCGATGCCGGTCACCACCTCGGTGCCCTCGATCGACAGGTTGAAGCTCTCGCCGCCGTCCTCGCCGGTGAGCTGGCCGCCCAGCCCTCCGGCGAGCGGGCGCAGGGCGAAGAGCGGCCCGCCGGGGGTGATGGTCACCGGCACCGCCAGCTCGCGCCCGTCGAGCACCACCACCGGCCCATGCGGCGGCGCCTCCGGCCGGCCGAGCTGGGCCGCGACGAGGAGCGGAACGGTGAGCAGGAGGATCGCCGGCAGGCTGAAGCGGTGCAGCTCGGTCACCCGCCAAGAATAGCACTCTCGCCGGCGCGCTCTTCGTGGGCCGCGCGGCCGATCCCGCTCCCCGGGCGCGGCCGGCTTTGCAACCGTCCCGCCTTCTGTAATGCTTCGCGCCGGGCCGTTCTTTTCGATGGGAGAGCGAGACGATGGACATCCGGCAGTTTCGCGTGGTGGTGCGGGCGAGGAGCTTCGAGCGCACCTGCCGCTTCTACGGTGAGACGCTGTCGCTGCCGCGCCTGCAGAGCTGGGACCGGGAGGACAGCCGCGGGGCGCTCTACCAGGCCGGCGCCGCGGTGATCGAGGTGCTCGGCCGGCCGCCGGCCAGCGCCGATCGGGACCGCGAGCGCGACGAGAGCTTCGACTACCAGGGGCCGCATCACAAGCTGGTCATCGTGGCCCTGGTGCCGTCGGCGGAGAAGGCCTATCAGGAGCTGCTCCAGCGCGACAAGAACATCCCCGGCGGCCTGCGCCGGGACGCCGACGGCTGCATGCAGTTCGAGACCCACGACCCCGACGGCGTGCGCATCCTGCTCAAGCAGATCGACGGCTGACCCCGGCCGCCAGGGCTTCCGCCGCGGCAATCGATCGGGCGCCACGGCCTTCGCCGTGGTAATCGCTCGGGCGCCACAGCCTTCGCCGTGGCAATCGCTCGGGCGCCACAGCCTTCGCCGTGGCAATCGATCGGGCGCCAGGGCTTCCGCCCTGGTAATTGATCGGGCGCCAGGGCTTCCGCCCTGGCTTAGACCTCCTGCACCTGGCCGGATTGGCGGAGGGTCGGAGGGGTGCGCCAGTCGATGCGGTACACCGGTCCGCTCGCGGCGGCGGCACCGCCGTTGTCGGCCGCCGGCCGGCCGGGCGGGCCGGGCGGCGCGGCCTCGGCCGGCGGCATGGCATCGACCGGCGGCGGGCTGGACAGCGCCTCCAGCAGGGCCTCGCTGACCAGGATCTCGCCCGCCCCGGCGGCGGCGCAGAGGTGGGCGGCGCGCTCGACCGGCCGGCCGATGGCGGTGAAGTCCAGGCGCCGCTCGTTGCCCACGTTGCCGGCGAAGACCTGGCCGAGGTCGATGCCGATGGCCATGGCGAGCGGATGGCGGCGCTGGCGGCTCCACTCGCCGTTGAGGCGCTCCAGCGCGCGCATCATGGCGACCGCCGCCTCGACCGCCTGGTCGGCGTCGTCCTGGCGGCCGAGCGGCGCGCCCCACAGCGCGGTCAGCCCGGCGCCGGTGCGGCGGTCGAGGGTGCCGCCGTGCTCGAACAGCAGGTCGATCATCTCGCTCAGCAGCTCGCCGAGGAGGCGGCCGACCTCCTCGATCTCCAGCTCCTCGGCGAGGGCGGTGAAGCCGACGATCTCGCAGTGCAGGAAGGCCACCCGCCGCCGGGCGCCGCCGAGGCTCGCGGCGCCGTCCCGGCCGGCGACCTGCTCGGCGATCAGCGGGCCGAAGTGGCGCTGATAGCCCGCCTGCGCCACCGCCTCGGCGCGCGCGCGCTCCGTCAGCAGGAGGTTCTCGAGCATCACCGCGACGATCCCGGCGAGCGAGGAGAGGAACTCCAGCTCCTCGCGGCCCAGCGTCCCCGCCTCCGCCGCCCGCACGTACAGCAGGCCCACCACCGTCGCCTGCATGCCGACGAGCGGCGCGCCGATGGCGCTGCCGCGCGGGCTCGCCGCGCCGGCCAGCGCCAGCGGCCCGCTCTCGGGGGTCACCACCACGGCGTCGGTGGTGGCGGCGGGGACGCCGTGATGGACGGCGAGCCGCTCGCCGCCCGGATGGCCGGAAAGAGGGGCGGCGTCAGCCAGGCCGGCGAGCGGCTCACCCCCGGCCGTATCGTGCGCCGTGGCCGGCGGGGCGAGGGGCGCCGCGGTCGCGGCACCCGCCGCTGCCGCGGCCATGCCCTCGCCCGACCCCGCCTCT
>JASLEW010000086.1 GCA_030150965.1 Thermoanaerobaculia bacterium
GGCAAGAACCGCCGGCTGTGCCATGCGAAGCCGTCGTGTGATGAACGGTCGGCGGGATCCGGCCGCCGTGCCAACACCGGGGCAACGTCGATCTTCTCCCTCGCCCTCGATCTGTTTCCCCTGCTTCCTCAAGGGAATCCCCCGGAGCTCTCCGAATCTCTCCCCAGGGCTCCAGGCACCCCGGGTCCTTGTCTCCGAGCGGAGCTTGTGACATTCTTCACGAGCGCCGGGGAGCCCCTTCTCAGGACGCGCTCCGGGCGCGTGCGCAGGGTAGGTTTTCCATGAGCTCAAGAGCGGAGGATAGGCCCCGTTGCCTCAGCAATACTACCCCGTCCTGCTGACCCTCGGAGTCGCGATCGTCGTCGGGACCGCGATCCTCCTCCTCTCGCATCTCATCGGCACCCTGGGCGGCAACCAGATCGGCGGCCGGGTCAAGAAGCAGCCCTACGAATCGGGCATGCCGCTCCTCGACCGCTCCCACAAGCGCCTGTCCATCGCCTTCTTCCTCATCGCCATCGACTTCATCGTCTTCGACCTGGAGGCGGCGTTCCTCTACCCCTGGGCCCTGACCCTGCGGAAGGGCGGCTGGGAGCTCTTCGCCGCGGTCATGGTCTTCGTCTTCCTGATCCTGGTGGGCTATGCCTACATCTGGATCAAGGGCGGCCTCGACCTCGGCCCGGCGCGC
Organism: Thermoanaerobaculia bacterium; assembly: GCA_030150965.1. GTDB lineage: Bacteria > Acidobacteriota > Thermoanaerobaculia > Multivoradales > UBA5704 > JASLEW01. The sequence goes on from JASLEW010000086.1 coordinate 686, forward strand.
GAGCAGCGCAACCCCCGGCGCCCCCTGTCCCCGGCCGGGACGGCGCCGGCCGCGGCCCTGGGAGGAGCGGCAGGGGCCCGGCCATGAGCGAGATGAGCGAGCCCACTCCGGCGCCGGGCGCGCCCTCGCCCGTCCCGGCCGCGGCGACCCTGCCGGACACCGGGAGCGCCCCGGAGGCGGAGCCGAAGACCGAGCTGAGCGCCGAGGCCAGGGAGCAGATCGAGCAGCTGGCCGGCCGCTACCCGACCCGCGAGGCCGCCCTCATCCCCGCCCTCCACATCGCCCAGCGCGAGTGGGGTGGCTGGCTGCCCGACCCGGCCATCGCCGCGGTGGCGGGCGTCCTCGGCCTGCCGCCCGCCAGGGTCTACGGCGTCGTCACCTTCTACGACCTGCTGCACCAGCGCCCGGTGGGCCGCCACCGCATCCGCGTCTGCACCAACCTGTCGTGCATGCTGCGCGGCGCCGACGAGGTGCTGGAGGTGCTGCACCGGGAGCTGGGCGTGGGCGAGGACGAGATCACCCCGGACGGGCGGTGCTCCTACGTCCACTTCGAGTGCCTGGGCTCCTGCGACACCGCGCCGATGATGATGGTCGACGACACCTACCACGAGAACCTCACCCCCGAGCGGGTGCGCCGCATCGTCGAGGAGCTCGAGTAGATGGCCACCGCGGCAGGCGCCTTCGAGCCGGTCCTCACCCGCAACCGCGACAACCGGGCGGCGCTCACCGTCGACGGCTACCGCAAGGGCGGCGGCTACGAGGGCCTCGCCAAGGCGCTCAGGATGGAGCCCGCCGCCGTCGTCGACGAGGTCAAGCGCTCGGGCCTGCGCGGGCGCGGCGGCGCCGGCTTCTCCGCCGGCATGAAGTGGAGCTTCATCCCTGAGAGCGACAAGCCCAAGTACCTGGTGTGCAACGCCGACGAGTCGGAGCCGGGCACCTTCAAGGACCGGCTGCTGATGGAGACCGACCCGCACCAGCTGATCGAGGGGTGCGCCATCTGCTGCTGGGCGGTGGGCGCCAACACCTGCTACATCTACATCCGCGGCGAGTACACCCATGCCAACGCGGTGATGGAGCAGGCGATCAGGGACGCCTACGGCGCCGGCATCCTGGGCGGCAGCGTCCTCGGCTCGGGCTTCCAGCTCGACGTGCACATGCACCAGGGCGCCGGCGCCTACATCTGCGGCGAAGAGACCGGCATGCTGGAGTCGCTCGAGGGCAAGCGCGGCCAGCCCCGCGTCAAGCCGCCGTTTCCGGCGGTGGTCGGCGCCTTCGGCTGCCCGACGGTGATCAACAACGTCGAGACCCTGGCCAACGTCCCGCACATCGTGGTGCGCGGCGCCGACTGGTTCAAGTCGATCGGCACCGACGAGCGCAACACCGGCCCCAAGCTCTACTGCATGTCCGGCCACGTCGAGCGCCCCGGCACCTACGAGACGGCGATCGGCATCCCGTTCGATCAGCTCCTCGACCTCGCCGGCGGCATGTACAAGGGCGGCAAGCTCAAGGCCTGGATCCCCGGCGGCGCCTCGGCGCCGATCCTCACCGCCGCCGAGGCGCACCTCAAGATGGATTTCGACACCCTGGCCAAGGCCGGCTCGATGCTCGGCTCGGCGGCGGTGATGGTGCTCGACGACACCGCCTGCATGGTGCGGTCGGTGGCGCGCCTGGCCAAGTTCTTCAATCACGAATCGTGCGGCCAGTGCACGCCCTGCCGCGAGGGCACCAACTGGATGGAGCTGCTGCTCACCCGCATCGAGCACGGCCAGGGGCGGCCCGGCGATCCGGCGCTGCTGCTGTCGATGTGCAAGAACGTCGGCGGCAACTCGCTCTGCGCCCTGGGCGACGCCGCCATCGGCCCGGTCGAGTCGCTGATCAAGCGCTTCCCCGAAGAGGTCGAGCAGCACATCCAGGGCGGTGCCTGCCCGTTCCCCCACCGCCGCTACTTCGGCAACGGAGCCTGAAGCCAGTGCCCAAAGTCACCATCAACGACCGCACCGTGGAGGTTCCGGCCGGCACCAACCTGGTCGACGCCGCCTTCAAGGCCGGCGTCCACATCCCGCACTACTGCTATCACCCGCGCCTGTCGGTGGTCGGCCAGTGCCGCATGTGCCTGGTCAAGATCGACGGTATGGGCAAGCTCCAGGCCGGCTGCTCCACCCAGGTGACCAAGGACGGCATGGTGGTGCGCAGCGACACGCCCGAGGTGAAGGAAGCGCAGAAGGGGATGATGGAGTTCCTGCTGATCAATCATCCGCTCGACTGCCCGATCTGCGACCAGGCCGGCGAATGCGGCCTGCAGGACTACGCCTTCAAGCACGGCGTCGCCTTCTCGCGCTTCCAGTTCGAGGACAAGCGCACCTATCCGGGGCGCGAGCGCATCCCGCTCGGCGGCAACGTGCTGCTCAACATGAACCGCTGCATCCAGTGCACGCGCTGCATCCGTTTCACCCAGGAGATCGCCGGCACCGGCGAGCTGGGCTTCTTCAACCGCGGCGCGCGGGCCGAGATCGGCACCTTCCCCGGCAAGGAGCTGAGCAACCCGCTCGCCACCTGCGTGGTGGACGTCTGCCCGGTCGGCGCCCTGACCTCGACCCGCTTCCGCTTCGCCGAGCGGGTCTGGTACCTCGACAAGAAGCCGTCGATCTGCACCGGCTGCGAGGTGGGGTGCAACATCACGATGGAGCACCGGCGCGGCGACATCAAGCGCTACAAGCCGCGGTTCAACGTCGAGGTCAACGACTACTGGATGTGCGACTACGGCCGCGCCA
>JASLEW010000134.1 GCA_030150965.1 Thermoanaerobaculia bacterium
CCGGGCCCGGCGGAACGGCCACGGGGGGCGCCGGGGCCGCAGCGGTCGCGGCGGCCCCGGCGGATGGGCACGCTGCAACGCTTCTTCCGCCAGTACCGCTTCCTCCCCGCGGGCGAGGAGATGGACTACCGCGACGTGCGCCGCTACATGCGCCTGCTGCGCGCCAACTTCCGCAGCGCCCGCGCCTACGCTCCCCTCCCCTACCCGCACGGCGCGGTGCTGCTCCAGACCGGGGAGACGCTGACCGCCGGCGAGACCCCGCCGGCGGTGCACGCGGCGCGCTGGGCGGCGCTCATCCAGGGCGGCCTCGCGGTGCGGCGCGTCCCCGGCCACCACCTGAACCTGCTGCTGCCGCCGGCGGTGGACGGGCTCGCGGCCGAGCTCAGGCGCTGCCTGGCGCCGGGCGCGGCGGTCCAAGCGGCGCCCCGAGGTGGTGCGCCAGCCGCGCCATGACGGCCGGGGCCAGCTCCGGCGGGATGTGGTGCGGCCGGTCCCAGCGCTCCAGCAGCTCGGCCGCCAGCGCCCGCGAATCGGCGCCGGCGCACAGCTGCCGCAGCTCCTCCCACTCGCCGTCCTCCAGGCCGGCGGGCCGCCCGTGGCGCGCCAGCGCCAGGTGCAGCGCCAACCTGGCCTCCTCCCGGGTGCCGACGCACTCGAACGGCTTGCGGCCGGCGATCAGGCGCTGCAACCAGTGGCGCACCCGCGGCCGGGCCAGCAGGTCGCCGCCGAAGATGCCGTGGAGCACCGGCGGGTCGAGGAAGGCTGCCAGGGCGACGTAGACGAAGGCGCACTTGGGACAGGCGCCGCACCAGCGGTTCTGCCGCTGCCCGACGTTGCAGCTGAGGAAGGACTGGAAGTAGGCCGGGCGGCGCGCGAACAGGGCGACGACCTGCAGCTCGTAGAGCGGCTGCAGCACGCTGAAGTAGCGCAGCCCCCGCACCAGGTAGCGCTCGACGTACTCGGCGAAGGCCCGCTCGGCGGCGAGCGACTTGCCCCATTGATGATTGACCGCGACGCCCCGGGCGGTCAGGTTGGCCTCGTTGGCCGAGTGCTCGTTGCCGGCGACCACGTAGCGGGCGCCGAGGAGGAAGGCGGGCAGCAGGCTGACGAAGCCCAGGCGCGGCGCCGGCACCTCGGGGAAGCGCAGGCTGCCGTCCGGCGGCTCCGGGCAGCGGGCGCGATGCTCGATGTGCAGCGCCCGCGGGTTGCCCGAGGCGGCGATGACGCCGCTCATCGACGCCGTCCGCGGCGACTGCACGGTGAGCCAGGTGAAGGGCAGCCCGGCCTCGCGCAGCAGCTCGCCGGCGACCGCCGAGTCCTTGCCGCCGCCGTTGAGCAGCAGGGCGTGGCGGCGCCCCGCCAGCTCCGCCGCCGGATAGCGCGGCGCCGACGGCGGGCAGGTCAGCCGCACCGGCTTGCGCAGATCGAGCCCGTGGCGGTAGCGCAGCTCGGCCAGGCTCGCCGCCAGCGTGCGCTCGAAGTAGCGCACCGCGAGCGGCGGCAGGAAGAGCGGCGCCACGTGGACCTGGTCGAAATCCGCCAGCGCGAACAGGTAGCGGCTGAAGGCGAGGCCGGCATGGGCCAGCAGGTTGGACACCACCGGGGCGGGCGCCCGCTCCAGGGCGTCGCGCGGCAGCTCGCCCAGCCCCATCGTCAGCCGCACCGTGCCGCCGTCCCAGCGGTAGGTGTAGACCGCCTCGGGCCAGTCGAGCGCCCAGCTGTCGTAGAAGAGGATGCTCATCGCCAGCGCACGGCGAGCGGCGGCGGATCGGCGAGCGCCAGCCCCAGGTCGCGGTACACCGCCTCCACCACGCCGCGGGTGCGCTTGCGGTGCTGGCAGGCGCCGGGCAGGCCGTTGCAGGTCAGCGCCACCACCAGGCCCGGCGCCGGGTCGGCGAAGGCCAGCGACGAGCGGAAGCCGCCATGGCCGAAGCTCTGGTGCGAGGCATGCCGGCCGAAGTCCGCCGACGCGCTGCCCGCGCCCAGCGCCACGAGGCCGTTGACGCGCACGCCCAGGCCCCAGTGGACGATGCGCGACAGGGTCTCGTCCCAGCCGCCGGCGGGGCTCACCGGCGCGGTCACCGCGGCGGCGGCGGCGGGCGACAGGACGCGCCCGCCGGGCGCCGCGCCGCCGGCCAGCAGCATCTCGTAGAAGCGCCCCAGGTCGTGCGCCGGGCCCCACCCGCTCTCCGCCGGCGAGGGGCTGGTCACCCACTGCCGCACGTCCCAGGGGAAGCGCCGCCAGGCGGCGGCGGGAGCCGCGGGTCCGGCGGCGGCTCCGTCGCGGGCGCCGGCGCCGGCAGCGGTGGCGGCGGCGGGAGACCTGCCGGCGCCGCCGATGCGGCGCCCGAGGGCGCCATGGCCGGGCGTCCCGGCGTCGCTGGTGCCGGTGCGGTAGACCGGCGCCAGCCGGTCCTGCCAGACGGGGAAGAGCTCCGGCGGCATGCCGAGCCAGGAACCCTCCATGCCCAGGGGGGCGAAGATCCGCCGCCGCACGTAGCCGGCAAGCGGCTCGCCGGCGACCCGGCGCACCAGCTCGGCCAGCACGTGCCAGCTGGAGGCCGGCTGATAGGCGTAGCGCTCGCCCGGGGTCCACCCGGTCTCGAGCGGCGCGGCACAGATGGCCGCCAGGGTGTCCGCGAAGCTGCGCCCGGGCGCGCCCATGACCGGGAAGCGGAAGCCGCCGCTGTGGCTCAACAGGTGGCGCACGGTGACCCGCTCCTTGCCGCTCTGCCCGAACTCGGGGACGTGGCGGGCCACCGGCTCGTCGAGGTCGAGGCTGCCCGCGTCCGCCAGCGCCGCCACCGCCACCGCGGTCACCGGCTTGGCGGCGGAGAGCCAGGGCAGCAGCAGGCCGGTGCCCATCGCCACGCCGGGCCGGCTCTCGCCCAGCGCCAGGTCGGCCACCACGCGGCCGCGGAGGGAGACGTACAGCTGGGCGCCGTGGTGCAGGCCGGCCGCGGCGCTCTGCGCCAGGCGCTGCACAGCGCCGGGCAGCTCCGCGGCGCCGTCGC
>JASLEW010000191.1 GCA_030150965.1 Thermoanaerobaculia bacterium
TGGGGCCGGCGCCCTCCCCCGCCGGCGCCGCGTCGCCCTGACCCCATCCGCCTGACCCCACCCGCGCGCCGCCCGCTCCCGGCGCCGCCGCGGGAACGCTACCCGCTCTCCGGGCCGGGCGCCGGCACCAGATCTATGGCAAAGGCACCCTGATCCCGAGGGCCCGGCCGGCCGCCGCCCAAGGCCGGCGCCGGCCTCCCGGCGCACCCATCAACTCCAGGTTCCTCAGCGGTTTAAGACCGCGGTCCCGAGGCGCTCCGGGAGCCGCGAGGGGACGCGGCACCGCTCTTGCCCCTGTCCCTGCGCCATTGGCCCGGAAAGCCAACGACGGCGGCAAGGACCGGCAACCGGCCGATCCGGGCGCCGCCCGCGAAAGGAGACCCCGTGCGACACCTCTTTGCCATCCTCGCCGCCTCGACCCTCGCCGCCGCCAGCCCGCTGGCCGCGGCGATCCAGTGCGGCAACAGCTGCTGGGGCAGCGCCAGCGCGACCTGCCCCACCCCGCCCCCCTGTCCCGCCGGTGCGATCAAGGTCACCGGCGGCGGCGCGCCGGCCATCCAGGCCGCGATCAACGCCGCCGCCGCCGGCAAGGTGATCTGCGTCGCGCCGGGCACCTACAAGGGCAATCTCAACTTCCACGGCAAGGCGGTCACCGTCAAGTCGAGCACGCCGCTCGGCGCCATCCTGATGGGCGCCGCCGGCGGCGGGCCGGTCGTCACCTTCGACAGCAACGAGAGCGCCGCGAGCGTCCTGGACGGCTTCGAGATCACCGGCGGCGCCTCGGGCACCGGCGGCGGCATCGAGATCGTCAACGCCTCGCCGGTCATCCAGAACTGCCTGATCAAGAACAACGCCGCCACCGCCTCGTCGGCCAACACCCACCCGCGCGGCGGCGGGGTCTACGTCTCCGGCCTGGCGGCGACGCCGGCGATCCTGTGCAGCTGCCTCGAGGGCAACAGGTCCGACTATGCCGGCGGCGGCCTCTCCTCCACCTACCTCGCCCGCCCCTATCTCGACTTCGTCAGCTTCGCCGGCAACGCGGCCTCCTACGGCGGCGCCTACTCGGCGGGCTTCAGCGGCATGGCCAACATCGAGAACAGCGAGTTCGTGGACAACACCGCGGCCGGCGACGGCGGCGCCATCCACGTGCTGACCGAGTTCGGCAGCACGCTGGTGCGCCGCTCCGTGCTGGCGCAGAACCAGGCGTCCGGCAACGGCGGGGCGGTCTGGGTGCCGGCGGGCTTCGCCACCATCCTCAACGCGGTCTTCGACGGCAACACCGCGGCCAACGGCGGCGCCGCCGCGGCCGGCTTCGACGGCGTGCTGACCGTCGAGTCGTCGATCCTGGTCAACAACGACACCACCGGCCCGGGCAGCGCCACGCTGGTGGTGGGCGCGGCCGAGCCCCCCGGCTCGACCCTGGTCGACAACTTCAACCTCTTCTTCAACAACACCGGCCCCGACAGCAGCGGCACCACCGGCAACGCCGGGAACCTGGACGCCGACCCGCTGTTCGCCAGGGGCACCTGCTACATGCCCGTCGCCGCCTCGCCCACCCGGCACGCCGGGCTCCCCGACATCCACTTCAACAACGCCCCGCCCTTCGCGGGGAGGAACAACCTCGGCATCTACGGCGGCCCGACCACGCCGTAAGCCCTCCCTCCCTCCCGGCGGCCGCGCCGCCGGGTCCCCTTCCTGCGCCGCGAGGGTCCGCCTCGCGGCGCAGGATCTCGTGCGCGTCATCCCGCACCGCCCGGGGCGGAGGGCGGGCGCCCGGTCTCCGCCGCCCCGCGGCCCCGCTTCTTGTAGAGCGCCGGCTCGATGCCGTAGCGCCGCATCTTGGCGTGGAAGTTCTTGAAGTCGATGCCGGCCGCCTGGGCGGCGCGGCTGATGTTGCCGCCGGCCTCCTCCAGGGCGCGGCCGATGTAGGCGCGCTCGAAGTCCTCGATGACCCGCCGCTTGGCCTGGCGGAACCCGCCGGCGCCCGAGGCCTCCGGGCGGCGCTCCGCCGCGGCGGCGCGGAAGGGGTCGGGAAGGTCCTGCGGCTCGATCAGCGGGCCGCGGGAGACCAGCACCGCGCGCTGCACGGCGTTCTGCAGCTCGCGCACGTTGCCCGGGTAGTCGTGGGCCAGCAGCAGCCGCTCGGCGCGCGCCGAGAAGCGCCGCTCCCGCTGGTACTTGGCGGCCCACCGCTCGAGGAACTGGCGGGCGAGGAGCAGGATGTCGCCGGGCCGGTCGCGCAGCGGCGGGATGTCGACGCGGATCACGTCGAGGCGGTACAGCAGGTCGGCGCGCAGGCGGCCGTCCGCGACCATCTCCCCGAGGTCGCGGTGGGTGGCCGCCACCACCCGGGGATCGGTGCGGCGGACCACCGTGCTGCCCAGGCGCGCGTACTCGCCGGTCTCCAGCACGCGCAGCAGCTTGACCTGCAGCGCCGCGCTCATCTCCCCCATCTCGTCGAGGAAGAGCGTGCCGCCGTTGGCCTTCTCGAACCAGCCCGGCTGGTCGGCGAGGGCGCCGGTGAAGGCGCCGCGCTGGTGGCCGAAGAGCGCCGCCTCGAGCAGCGTCTCGGGCAGGGCGCCGCAGTTGACCGCCACGAACGGCCGGTCGCGGCGGCGGCTGTGGTGATGCAGGGCCTTGGCGATCAGCTCCTTGCCGGTGCCGCTCTCGCCCTGGATCAGCACCGGGGCGTCGGTGTCGGCGACCTGGGCCACCATCCGCAGGGTCGCGAGGAGCGCCGGGTCGTGGCCGAGGATGGAATCGAAGCGGTGCTCGGCCTGCAGCTCGCCGGCCAGCTCGGCCACGCGCTGGCTCAGCCGCCGCCGCTCCAGCGCCTGGTGGGCGGCCAGGGAGATGAAATCGGCGAAGCTCTCGGCCAGGTCGCGGGTCTCGGGCCGGAACACGCCGGCGGCGCTGCGGTTGTCGAGGTAGACGAGGCCGAGGACCTGGCCGGCATGATGGATCGGCAGGCAGATCACCGACAGGATCTTGAGCCGCAGCACGCTGCCGGTCGCCGCCAGCGCCGGATCGTCCAGGGCGTTGAGGCTCCAGAACGGCCGCCCCTCCCGGCGCACCTTCTCCAGGATGGTGCGGCTGACCTGGAACTCCGGCTTCTCGATGTCCTGCCGGTCGAGGTTGCGCGCCTCCTCGAACAGCGGCTCGCCGCCGTCGTCCCCGTCGTCGAAGAGCACGATCATGCCGCGCTCGGCGCCGCACAGCTCGATCACCCCGTCGAGCGCCAGCGCCAGGGTCTGGGTGATCTCGCCGCCGGCCAGCAGGCGCTTGCCGAGGGCCAGCAGGCGCTCGAGGCGCAGCGCCCGCCCGCCCGCCGCGCCGCCAGAGTCCCCGGTTGTCGCGGTCACCGCCCTATCGTCGCTCAGCGCACCGGCCGCGGCAACCCCGCCGGCCCCCAAAAACCGTTCCCGGCAGGCGGAAGTTCTGCTATGGTGGTTGCGTCGGCCACGGTGCTGGAAAGACTTGGATCTCTGGCTACGCCTCCGGCTCTCGAGGTACTCCTGGCGGCCGGCCGGTTGAGGGCTCCTTGACGGCTGATTTTCATTGCCTCGACCCCCTGCGGCTGGAGCGCTTCCTGGAGCGCCGCCGCGCCCATCCGACGTTCCCGCTGGAGCTGAGCCTGGCCGAGAACCTGATGGAGGTGCTGCGCCGGGCCAACAGCTTCGTCCCCTCGGCGGCCGGCTCCATCCTGCTCGACAACCCGGCGGACAAGCAGCCGGAGCGGAGCCGCAACTCGCTCACCTTCATCGCCGCCTTCGGCGACAAGGCCGAGGGCCTGCTGGGCGAGACCGTCCCCGCCGATCAGGGGATCGCCGGCCGCGTCTACCTGACGGGCGAGACCTACCTCACCTCGGACGCCCCCTCCGACCGCTTCTTCTACGGCAAGCTCGACCACCAGATCGCCCACCAGACCCAATCGCTCATCGCCATCCCGATCCGCATCGAGCAGGACGTCTGCGGCGTCCTGGAGCTGATCAACCGCCGCCAGGCGCCCTGCTTCAGCCGCGAGGACCGCAACCTGCTGGAGATCTTCGCCGGCTACATCTCGATCTCCATCCAGAACGTCCTCGACGCCCGCCAGGCGCAGGAGATCGCCAAGCGCGACAACCTGACCGGCCTCTACAACGACCGCTACCTGCACGTCGCGCTGTCGGAGGCGATCAGGCGCTGCCGCGAGGAGGACCAGGACCTGGCGCTGCTGTTCCTCGACCTCGACTACTTCAAGCGCGTCAACGACACCCACGGCCACCTGGCCGGCAGCCAGGTGCTGCGCGAGGTGGGCCACATCCTGCGCCGCAAGGCGGCGCCGCCGGGCGGCATCGCGGCGCGCTACGGCGGCGACGAGTTCGTGCTGCTGCTGCCGCGCTGCGACCTGGAGCAGTCGATCGACGTCGCCGAGGAGATCCGCGCCACCCTGGTGGAGACCACCTTCTCCAGCAAGCCCGGGGAGATCCAGCCCGAGCCGCTGCACCTCAAGGGGGTGACGTGCTCGGTCGGTGTCGCCACGCTCAAGCGCCACCTGGCCGACGACCTGTCGCTCACCGACAGCAAGAGCTCGCTGCTGCGCCTGGCCGACACCGCGATGTACGTCGCCAAGGAGTCCGGCCGCAACCGCACCGCCATCGCCGGGCAGCTGGTGCGCCGGCGCCGCGACAGCATCACCGCCACCGCCGAGCGCCTGCAGATGATGGTTCCGGAAGTCTGAGCGCGGCGTCCCCTCGGAGATCATGACTCTCTTCTCCGGAGCGGTGCGCCCCCGCGCGCGGCGGGTGCGGAAGGCGCGGGACGGATCGGGCGCGCGGCGCGCCCACGGTCGTCCCGTGCTCCCGGCGCTGGCCGCAGCGCTCCTGCTCGGCCTCTGGCCGGCGCTCCGCCCGGCGGCCCGGGCGGCCCAGGCCGCCGATGAGAGCCCGGCAGCTCAGACAGCCCGGGGGGCCCGGACTGCCGATGACGCCCCCCCAGCCCAGGCGGCCCGGGCACCCCAGACCGCCGATCAGGCCCCGGCAGCTCAGACGGCCCGGATGGCCCAGGCACCCCAACCCGTGCTCCCGGTGCAGGCCCCGCCGGTGCCCCAGGCGACCCCGGTGATCCCGGCGGCCCCGGCGCCGCCGCACCCGCTGCCGGAGCGGGCGCGGACGCAGATCGCCGCTCTCCTCGCCGACAAGGCCGCCTGGACGCCGGCCCAGCAGCGGATGGACTCGCAGCTCATCTACGCCGCGCGCGCCCTGCGCGGCGAGCCGCTGGCCGCGGGGGTCCCGGCCGTGCCCGGGGCCTTCGATCGGGTGCAGATGGACCGCCAGGGCATCGTGACCCTCGACGTCAGGGCGGCGGTGGACGCGCCGCTCCTCGCCGCGCTGCGCGCGCTGGGCGGCCAGATCCTCTCCGCCCACCCGCGCTGGGACGCGGTGCGCGTCCAGGTGCCGCTCCTCCAGGCCGAGGCGGTGGCGGCGCTCCCCGGCGTCCGCTTCGTGGGTCCGGCGCAGCAGCCGGTCTTCCACCGGTGGCTCCAGGGCCCGCCGCCGTCCGGGCAGCGCGCGGCGGTCTCGGCCCGCTCCCGCGCACGACCGCCCGCCGCCGTTGCCGATGTCGGGCACGGGGCGCTGGCCGCGCCC
>JASLEW010000195.1 GCA_030150965.1 Thermoanaerobaculia bacterium
CCGGTCGAGCAGCACCAGGTGCGCCAGGCGCGGCGCCAGGCGCTCCAGCACGGCGCGGCGCGCGCTCTCGCTCACCGCGTGGACGATCCCCGCCAGCTCCACGATCTGCGCGCAGCGCGCCGGCGGCCAGGCGGTTTCGAGCGGCACATAGGTGCCGCCGGCCTTGAGGATGGCGAAGACGGCGACGACCGCCTCCGGCCCGCGGGCGAGATGCACCGCCACCCGCGTGCCGACGCCCACCCCCTGCGACCGCAGCAGGTTGGCCAGCCGGTTGGCGCGCCCTTCGAGCTCGGCGTAGGTCAGCGAGCCGCCGGCGCCGCCGGCGCCGCTGGCGCCGATCACCGCCAGGGCCCCCGGGGCACGATCGGCCTGGCGCTCGAACAGGCGGTGGACGAGGTCCTCGGCCGCGAAGCCGGTGCGGGTGTCGTTCCAGGCGGTCTCCAGCTGGTGGCGCTCGGCAGGGCCGAGCAGCGGCAGGTCCCAGACCGGCAGGTCGGGGCGCGCCGCGAGCCCTTCGAGCAGCACCAGGAAGGCGCGGGTCCAGCGCTCCATGGTGGCGGCGTCGAAGAGGTCGGAGTTGTAGCCGATCCAGCCGACGAAGCCGTAGGGCATCTCCTGCAGGTCGAGATCGACGTCGAGCCGGGCCGTGGTCTCCTCGAACTCGAAGCGCTCCAGGGTGAGGCCCTCGGCCACCAGCTTGGGGATGGGCACGTTCTGGAAGGCGAAGAGCACCTGGAACAGCGGGTTGCGGCTGGTGTCGCGCGGCAGCTGCAGGACCTCGACCAGCTTCTCGAACGGCACGTCGTGGTGCGACAGGCCGGCGAGCGTCGCCTCGCGCACCTGCCACACCACGGCGCGGAACGCCGGGTTGCCGGCGAAGCCGGTGCGCAGCACCAGGGTGTTGACGAACACCCCGATCAGGTGCTCCAGCTCGACGCGCGTGCGGTTGGCCATCGGCGTGCCCACCAGCACGTCCTCCTGCCCGGTGTGGCGCAGCAGCAGCGTCTGGTAGGCCGCCATCAGCACCATGAACAGGGTGGCGTCGGCGCCGGCGGCGAGGGTCTTCAGCCGGTCGGTGAGCGCGGTGGGCAGCGCCAGGGTGCTGCGGCCGCCGCGCATCGAGGACACCGCCGGCCGCGGCCGGTCGGTGGGCAGGGCGAGAAGCGCCGGCGCGCCGGCGAAGCGCTGCTGCCAGTAGGCGAGCTGACTCTGCATCAGCCCCGATTCCTGCTCCAGCTCGCGCGCCTGCCAGTGCGCGTAGTCGCCGTACTGGATCGGCAGCTCCGGCACCCGCGCCGGCCGGCCCTCGATCAGCGCCCGGTAGTGGGCGGTCATCTCGCGGAAGAAGACGCCGGTGGTCCAGGTGTCCGAGATGATGTGATGCATGACCGCCAGGAAGACGTGGTCCGCGGCGCCGATGCGCACCAGCACCGCGCGCCACGGAGGCGCGGCGGCCAGGGCGAACGGCAGCCGGGCGAGCTGGTTGACCACCCGGTGCGCCTCGGCCTCGCGCCGCGCCGCGGGCAGCGCCCGGAGATCGGCCACCGGCAGCGCCACGGCGCAGCGCGCCGCCACCACCTGCACCGGGCGGTCGCCGGCGAGGGCGAAGCTGCTGCGCAGCGTCTCGTGGCGCTCGGCCGTCGCCGCCAGCGCCCGCCGGAAGAGCGCCGCATCGAGCGGACCGCGCAGGCGCACGCCGGAGGGGATGTTGTAGGCGCCGGAGGCGGGCTGGAGCTGCTGGACGAACCAGAGCCGCCGCTGGGCGAAGGAGAGCACGGCGGCGGCGCCCGGCGGCCGGCGCGGGATCGAGCCGCGCGCGGCGGCGCCGCCTTCCGGCGTCCTGCCCCGGTCCTTGAGCATCAGCTCGAGGAGCTTACGCTGCCGGGGCGAGAGCTCCTCGGCCGGGCGGCGGCCGGGCGGATGGCCGTCGGGGCTGCTCATCGCGCCTCCTCCTGCGCCGGCCCGCCCTCGCGCCGCAGGATCTCCATCTCGAGGTCGTCGTCGGAGAGCCCGCGGATCTGGGCGAGCAGCGCCTCCACCTCCCGCTCCTCGGCCTGGCGCCGGAGCTGCTCGACGGCCTCCGCCAGGTCCCTGACCGTCGGCGTCTCGAACACCTGGCGGATGGGGATCTCGACGTGCACCACCTCGCGCAGCCGGGTCACCATCCGCGACGCCAGGAGCGAGTCGCCGCCGAGGTCGAGGAAGCTGTCGTAGAGCCCCACCTGGGCGACGCCGAGCAGCTGGCTCCAGGCGCCGGCGATGGCGCGCTCCAGCTCGCTCCGCGGCTCCGCGTACTCGACGCGCAGGTTGGGCCGCGGATAGAAGCCGACCGCCGGCGGGGCGGCGGCGGCGCCCGCCGCGGCGGGGCGCTCCGGGGCGGCGCTGCCGGCGCCCGGCGCGCGGGTGTCGATCCAGTAGCGCTCGCGCTCGAACGGATAGGTGGGCAGGTTGACCCGGCGGCGGCGCTCGCCGGCATGGAACCGCCGCCAGTCGACGGGCACGCCGAGCGTCCACAGCCTGCCGAGCGCGGTGAGCAGGCAGGCGAGGTCGTCCTGGCGCTCGTAGGCATGCGGCAGCGAGGCCGCCACGGCCGGTTCCCCGCCCTCGCCCCGCCCCGGCGCCGCGGGGTGCTGGCGGACCAGGCTGGACAGCGTCTGGCCCGGCCCGATCTCCAGCAGCACCCGCTCCGGCACCCGCGAGAGCTCGGCCACCGCTGGGGAGAAGCGCACCGTGCCGCAGGCGTGGCGGGCCCAATAGGCGGGGTCGGCGGCGAGCTCGGCGGTCATCCAGCCGCCGGTCAGGTTGGACAGATAGGGGATCGCGGGCGCCCGCCGCTCCACCCCGGCGGTCAGCTCGACCAGGCGGTCGAAGAGCGGCTCCATCATCCGCGAGTGGAAGGCGTGGCGCGCCTGCAGGCGGCGGCTGGCGATGCCGCGGCGCGCCAGCTCCTGCTCCAGCGCGGCGACGGCCGCCTCCGGACCGGCGGCCACCGACTGCTCGGGACCGTTGGTGGCGGCGAGCGACAGCTCCGGCCCGAGCAGCGGGGCGAGGTCGGCCTCGCCGAGGCCGGCCGCCAGCATCGCGCCCGCCGGCAGCTCGTCGATCAGGCAGGCGCGGCCAGCGACCAGGCGCAGCGCGTCCTCCAGGGTGAGCACGCCGGCCAGGCAGGCGGCCACGTACTCGCCGATGCTGTAGCCGGCCATCGCCGCGGGGACGATTCCCCACGACATCCACAGCCGCGCCAGCGCATACTCGACGACGAAGAGCGCCGGCTGGACGAGGCGCGTCGAGTCGAGCGGCGAGGCCGCCGGCGCGCCGGCCGAGCGGCCGAGCATCCGCCGCAGGTCGAGGCCGCCGGCAGAGCCGTTGGCGGCGGCGGCGGCGGCAGGTCCCGTCGCATCCACCCCGGTGCCAGCGGCGGAGTTGGGGCCGGCGCCCGTGGCGCCGGGCGTGGCGACGGCGCCCGAGCCGCCGGCCGCCGGGACGCCACCGGAGGCACCGGTGGCGCCGCCCTGCTCGCGGACCGGCGACGGCGGATAGAGCACCTGCCGCAGATCGAGGCCCAGGTGCGGCACGAGCAGCTCGGCGCAGCGGTCGATCTCGGCGCGGAACGCGGGCTCCGCGTCGTAGAGGCCGCGGCCCATGTCCACGTATTGCCCGCCGAGCCCGGCGAAGAGGAAGACCACCGGCCGCTCGCGCCCGTCGCACCAGCCGCCGAGCAGCCGCCGCGGGTCGCCGCCGGAGAGCAACCCGGCCGCCTCGGCGCTGTCGCGGCAGACCGCGAAGCGGCGGTGCGCCAGCGGCTTGCGCCCGACCTGCAGGGTGTAGGCGGCATCCGCCAGGGAAAGCTCGGGATGGCGCTCCAGGTGCGCGCCGAGGTTGCGGGTGACGGCGTCGAGGGCGGTGGCGGTGCGCGCGCTGAGCGGCAGCAGCTGCCACGGCCGCGCGGCGCCGGAGGGCTCCGCCTCCGGCGCCTCCTCCAGGATGAGATGGACGTTGGTGCCGCCCATGCCCAGCGAGTTGACCGCGGCGCGGCGCGGCATCGCTCCGAGCGCCGCGAGCGCTCCGGGCTCCCCCTGCGGATCGCCCGGCAAGTGCGGCGATCGGGCCGTTCGGGCCGTTCGGGCCGATCGGGCCGATCGGGGCCAGGGGGTGAGCCGGTCGTTGACGCGGAACGGGCTGGCGTCGAAATCGATCTTCGGGTTCGGGCGCTGGTAGTTGATCGTCGGCGGGATCTGCTCGCGCTCCAGCGCCAGCACCGCCTTGATCAGCCCGGCGGCGCCGGCCGCGCGGTCGAGGTGGCCGAAGTTGGACTTGAGCGAGCCGATGCGGCAGAAGCCGCGCCGCTCGGTGTGGGCGCGGAAGGCGCGGGTCAGCGCCGCGATCTCGATCGGGTCGCCGAGCTCGGTGGCGCTGCCGTGGGCCTCCAGGTAGCCGATGCTGTCGGCCGGCACGCCGGCCGCCGCGAGCGCCGCCTCGACCGCCGCCGCCTGGCCGCCGATGCTGGGCGCGGTGTAGCCGGCCTTCTGCGACCCGTCGTTGTTGATCGCCGAGCCCTTGATCACGGCGCGGATCGGGTCGCCGTCGGCCAGCGCGTCGGCCAGGCGCTTGAGCAGCACCACGGCGACGCCGTGGCCGAGCACGCTGCCGTTCGCCCCGGCGTCGAACGAGCGGGTGTGGCCGTCGTCCGGGGCGAGCCCGCCCACCTCGTAGAGATAGCCCTGGCGGGCCGGCACCACGATGCGCACGCCGCCGGCCAGCGCCATGTCGCACTCGCCCTGGCGCAGGCTCTGGCAGGCCATGTGGACCGCCACCAGGGAGGTCGAGCAGAACGTCTGCACGGCGACGCTCGGCCCGCGCAGGTTGAGCTTGTAGGAGACGCTGGTGGTCAGCGAGTCCTTGTCGTTGCCCAGCACCGCCTGCAGCAGGTTGACCGAGCGGCGCACCTCGGGGTCGGCATAGAGCTGCAGCAGGTAGGTGCTGAGGTTCGAGCCGGCGTAGACGCCGATCGCCCCGGGATGGGCGCCCGGATCGTGGCCCGCCTGCTCCAGCACCTCCCAGGCGCACTCCAGGAAGACGCGGTGCTGCGGGTCCATCACCTCGGCCTCGCGCGGCGAGTAGCCGAAGAGGGCGGCGTCGAAGCGCTCCACGTCGTCGAGCACCGAGCCGGCGCGGACGTAGCGCGGATCGGCCAGCAGCTCGGGCTCGACCCCCGCCGCCAGCAGCTCCTCGTCGGTGAAGAAGGTCACCGCCTCGACGCCGTCGCGCAGCACGCGCCACAGCGCATCGAGGTCCGGCGCGCCGGGGAAGCGGCCGGTCATGCCGATGATCGCGATCTCCGTTCCGGCGGCGCTGCCGGCGGCGGCGGCGCCCGCCGCCGGAACGGAGATCGCGATCATCGGCATGACCGGCCGCTTCCCCGGCGCGCCGGACCTCGATGCGCTGTGGC
>JASLEW010000773.1 GCA_030150965.1 Thermoanaerobaculia bacterium
CCTGGACGGCCGGGAGCCCGGGGAACTCCGCGGTGTCCGGGATCCGAGAGCCCATGGACGCGCCCCCCGGTCCGCCGCGGCGGCTCAGCCCGCCGCCGGCTGATGCAGGGGGTGGCGCGGCGCGAGGAGCTGCGGCTCGCCGCCGGCCAGCTGCCGCAGGGCGGCCTCGGTGTAGCGGGCGGCCATGACGCCGCGCCACTGCGCCTGAAAGTCGGTGTTGTCCATCGGCGTCGCCACCTTGCGGGCGGCGCGGCCGGCGGCGGCGAGGAGGTCGGCGTCGCCGGCCAGGGCGCGCAGCGGCTGGCCGATCAGCAGGTCGGCGGCGGCGGTGGCGGCGACCGGCCAGCTGCCCACGGCGCCGAGGTAGAGCCGTGCGCCGGTCACCGTGCCGGCCTCGTCGGTCCACACCGCGGCGGCGACCGAGAGCACGGCGAAGTCGATCGAGCCGCGGCGCCGCAGCTTCCAGAACGCGGCGTGGCAGCGGCCCGCCGCCGCGTCCGCGGGCAGGGCGATCTCGGTCAGGATCTCGTCCGGGCGCCGGGTCAGATAGTCGATGCCGTCGTCGCGGTAGAGGTCGGCCAGGGGCAGCGCGCGCTCGCTGCCGCCGCCGGCCAGGCGCACCGCGGCGCCGAGCGCGCACAGCATGGGCGCCGCGTCCGACGCCGAATGCGCCCAGCAGCGCGGCGAGCTGGTGGCCACCCAGCAGATGCGCCCTTCCTCCTTCATGCAGTAGTCGATCGAGCGCCGCCACTCCTCGGTCTGGTTGTAGTAGGTGCAGCGGGTGTCGAGGCAGAGGTTGCCGCCGAGCGTCCCCATGTTGCGCAGCGGCGGCGAGGAGATCGAGGTCACGGCCGCGGTCAGCGCCGGGTAGCCGGCGACGAGGCGCGGGTCGCGGGCGACGGTGTCGAGCAGCGTGGTGGCGCCGATGCGCAGGCCACCATCCTCGGCCTGGATGCCGGCCAGCTCGGGGACGCCCATCAGGCTGATGACCGTCGCCGCCTTCTGGTTGCGGCGCTTCATGTTGGGCCAGAGGTCGGTGCCGCCGGCCACCAGGCGCACCGGCTGCCCCTCGCCCGCGCCCTCCTCGGCCAGGAGGCGCACCGCCTCGGCGAGCGTGCGCGGGCGCAGCAGGCGGAAGGGGGGGAGGCGCAGCATCAGCGATCTCCCCGCGAGGCCGCCGTCACCTCGCCCCCTTGAGGTCGGTGGTGAGGGCGGCGAGGCGGCGCTGGCGCAGCACCTCCTCGCGCGTCGCCATGGTGCCGAGCGAGGAGCGCATGCCGGAGCGCAGGCGCTCGCGGAAGTCGTTGATGGCGGTGCCGTCGCCTCCCTGCTCGGCGGTCGGCACCATGAGGCGCTCGCCGAAGTCGACCGGCGGGAAGGCGTCGGGGCCCGAGCGCGCCTCGCGCCCCTTCGCCCGGGCGTCGAGCGCCCTGAGCACCAGGTGGGGGTGGATGGGCACCTGGTCGATGCGCACGCCGAGCGCGTCGTGGAGCGCGTTGGCCGCCGCCGGCATGATCGGCAGCAGCGGCCCCTGGCCCACCTCCTTGGCGCCGAACGGCCCGCGCGGCTCCGGATCCTCGATCAGGTAGGTGGTGACCGGCGGCATGTCGGCGAAGGTCGGGCTCTTGTACTCCAGCAGCGACGGATGCCGGTGCACCAGCGCCGAGGAGAGCCGGCGCGGCAGGCGGCGGAACGCCTGCTCCTCCATCATCGCCTCGCCCAGGCCCATGTAGACGCTGCCCTCGACCTGCCCGAGCACCAGCACCGGGTTGAGCGAGCGGCCGATGTCGTGGGCGATCCAGACGTGCACCGGCTGCCAGATGCCGGTCTCGGGGTCGGCCTCGACCTCGATCACCGCGGCGCTGTAGGAGTAGGCGGGCGAGGGGCCGACGCCGGCGCCGCGGTAGCGCCCGGGCGAGCGCGGCGGGATGTAGCTGCCCACCGTGCCGAGCGTGCCGTGGCGCGCCTCGGCGCACACCACCGCCTCGGCGAAGCCCAGGCCGGCCGCCGGGTCGGAGGCGTCGAACACCCGGCCGCCGGCGAAGACCAGGCGGTCGGCCGGCACCCCCAGCTGCTCGCCCACCGCCGAGGCGACGAGCTCCCGGGCGCGCTCGGCGGCCTCCAGCGCCGCGTTGCCCATCATCAGGGTGACGCGCGACGAGTAGCTGCCGAGATCGACCGGCGTGAGGTCGGTGTCGGCCACGCACAGCCGGATGTCGGCGAGGTCGACGCCCAGCACCTCGGCCACCACCGCCGCCAGCACCGAGTCGGACCCCTGGCCGATCTCGGCCTCGCCGCAGAAGACGGCCACGCCTCCCGAGCGGTCGAGCTTGAGCTGCACCGCCGACTGCGGCATGTGGTTCCAGTAGATGGGGAGGCCGGCGCCGCACAGGTACGAGCCGCAGGCGAGCCCCAGGCCGCGCCCGCGCGGCAGGCGGCCGTGGCGCTCGCGGAAGCCGCTGCCCGCGACCACCGCCTCGATGCAGGCGCCGAGCCCCATGGTGCCGATGCGCAGCCAGTTGGCGGTGACCGAGTCGGGCTCGGCCAGCATGCGCAGGCGCAGGTCGGCGGGGTTGATGGCGAGCTTGGCGGCGATCTTGTCGAGCTGCACCTCGAAGCCGAAGCGCGGCTGCGGCGTGCCGTGGCCGCGCTTGGGGCCGCACGGCGGCTTGTTGGTGAACAGGCGCACGCCCTCGAAGCGGTAGGCGGGGAGCTTGTAGGTGACGGTCTGGAGCGCCCCCGTGTAGTAGGTCGAGGCGACGCCGTAGCTGCCGTAGGCGCCGCCGTCGAGCGCGGTCTGGAGGTGCTGGGCGGTGATCGTGCCGTCGCGCCGCACGCCGGTGCGCAGGCGCATCAGCACCGGGTGGCGTCCGCGGTGGCAGAGGAAGACCTCCTCGCGGGTGAGCGTCACCTTCACCGGCCGGCCCAGGCGCAGGGCCATCTTGGCGGCGACGATCTCGTGGTTGAACGGATCGCTCTTGCCGCCGAAGCCGCCGCCGTTCGGGCAGGCGATGACGCGGATGCGCGCGGGCGGGATCTCCAGCACGCGGGCGAGGGCGCGGTGCACGTAGTGCGGCGTCTGGGTGGAGGAGTAGAGGGTGACCCGGTCGTCGTCCTCGGGCACCGCCACCGCCGCGTGCTGCTCCATCGGGAGGTGGGTGTTGCCATCGTAGAAGAAGACGTCGTCGAACACCTCGTCGGCGGCGGCGAAGCCCTCGGCCACCGCGCCGAACTCCATGGCGATCCTCTTGTGGACGTTCCCAAGGTCGCCGTAATCGTGGAGGCGCGGCTCGGGGGTGGCGAGCGCCTCCTCGATGCCGGCGATGGTCGCGAGCGGCTCGTACTCGACCCGCACCCGGTAGGCCGCTTCGCAGGCCGCGTCCTCGGTGGTCGCCGCCACCGCCACCACCGGGTCGCCGACGAAGCGCACGCGGTCGGGGCAGAGGGCGTGCTCGTCCTGCGACACCGGCAGGATGCCGAAGGGGATCGGCGTGTCGCGCCCGGTCAGGAAGCCGAGCACGCCCGGCACCTGCTCGGCGGCCGCCAGGTCGATGCCGGCGATGCGGGCGTGCGGCACGGTCGAGCGCACCAGGCGCAGGTACGCCATGCGCGGGAAGCTCAGGTCGTCGGCGAAGCGGGTGGCGCCGGTCACCTTGGCGCGGCCGTCGACGCGGCGGAACGGCTTGCCGATGATGTTCGGCTCGCGCTCGGGCTGCAGCGCGCGCTCCGGTGCGGGGGCCGGCTTCTCCGCGGGCTCGGCCATCGGCTAGGGCTCTCCGCCGCCGGGTGCGTCCGGGGGGGCGGAACCGGGTGACCGCACCGGACGCAGCGGGCGCCCGGTTCGCGGGCCGGGGGTGCCCGGCGCGGCGGCGCGCCCGCCGGGCGGCAGCGGGCCGTGGGGAGGAAGGGTGGAGGGTGCGGGCGAGGCCCCGGCGGGGAGCGGCGCCCCGTAGAGCGTCTCCGCGGCCGGCGTCCAGCTCTCGCCGCGCAGCAGCGCCGCGGCCCCTTCGACGGCTTCGACGATCTTGTGGTACCCCGTGCAGCGGCAGAGGTTGCCGGCCAGCGCCTGCTGGATCTCCAGCCGGCTGGGGCGCGGATTGCCGGCGAGCAGCGCCCGCGCCACCATCAGGATGCCCGGCGTGCAGTAGCCGCACTGCGCCGCGCCCAGGTCGGCAAAGGCAGCCTGGAGCGGGTGCAGCCGGTTGCCGATCTGGAGCCCTTCGACGGTCTCGATCGCATGCCCCTCGGCCTCCACCGCCAGCGCCAGGCACGACAGCACCGG
The DNA here is from genome assembly GCA_030150965.1 of Thermoanaerobaculia bacterium. Taxonomy (GTDB): domain Bacteria; phylum Acidobacteriota; class Thermoanaerobaculia; order Multivoradales; family UBA5704; genus JASLEW01. The sequence continues at coordinate 4,283 of JASLEW010000773.1, forward strand.
CCGGCCGTCCAGCAGCACCGTGCAGGTGCCGCACTCGCCCAGCTCGCAGCCATGCTTGGTGCCGGTCAGCCCGCACTCCTCGCGCAGCACCTCGAGCAGTGTGTGGTGCCCAGGAGCCGCCACCGTCCGCTCCTCGCCATTGATTTGCAGCCGCATCACGGCCGTCTCCACCATGCCGAACGTCACCTCGTCTCCATTCTGATCGTGGCTGCTGCCAGGCCCGCCACCATCGCCCGCCGCCACTTGCCGCGCTGCCGCGCCGCACCGCCGTCCCGCCGGCGGCACGGAAATATACTACCGCCAGAGCTCCCCGAGGTGCCGGCAAGCCGCAAACGGCCTCATCAAGGGGGCGGTGGGCGTCCTCCTCACGCTGGAGGGCGGCCGCCGGACTTGACGATCTGGCCCGGGTTCCATCGCGGACGGCACGGCGCACGGCCAAGACCAGCACTCCTCCGTCGCGAAAACGGTAGCTCGCGTCCGTCTCATCAGCCAGCGGGCCTCCCTTGGCGCCTCGACACGTCGCCGAGGGATTCACCGCAGAAGGCTGCCCGCCGGGCCTCGATGGGGTTGGCGTCAAGCTTCGAGGCCGCCTCCGCCTCTGCAATCGGGAGGATCTCGTGATCGCGATGCCCTCGGCGTACCGCTCGCTTCGCAGCACCCACCTTCGCCGCCTATGCGCCGCGCTGGGGATGGCGGCCCTGGCCGCGACCGCACGGGCCGAAGCCGCGGCGGCCCCTGCCGCCGGCAGCTCGTCGGCGTCGTCCACGACGAGCGCGAGCACAGCGACCACTCCGGCGCCCTTCCCTGCCAAGGTCGAGGATTTTGCGACCTGTCCCTATGACGCGACCTGGGACGCGACCAAGAATCGCCAGCTTTCAGACGCCTACAATGCGAACCGCTGGGCAGAGGTGGAGCAGACGCTGGCCGAGTTCCTGAAAGGGCTTGGCCCCTGTAACGCGCTGGCAAAGCACAACCAGAACGCTCCCGACCAGAAGCTCGTGAGCCTGGTGGAAGACGAGGCGTACTTCTCGGTGCTCTTCCTGGACGAGACGCTCACCGCGCCGGCCGTTGTGCGGGTCATTATCCACAAGAGCGGCGACACCTGGAGGTGCCAGCGGTCCAACTTCTCGGATCTGCCCGAGATCTATGGCTATCGCATCGGCTCGCTCAGGATGTACGATGTCCGGCTGCTGCCGGCCGGTGTCCTCGTCACCTCGCAATACAACGCGAGCCCCTCACCCAATCCGCTGATCGGCCAGATCCCCACCGTCCTCTCGACCCTTGCAGGTGGCGTAAAGACCACCATTCCTCTGCCTCCGGCGGCCCCTCCTCCGGCCGGCGGCACGGATTCCATCCTCAAGGTACTGTTCGAGCAGCCATCTCAGGTCCACTTGTTCTCCGAGGAAATGAAGGAGGACCAGTTCTCTCAACTGCAAGCAGCGCAGGCCTTCAAGTCGCAGGTGAGCCTGAGGCAGTTCTCCGATGACATCACAACCGGGGACTTGGATGATCTCGCACAGAAGATCAAGGCGCCGTTCCTGCCGTACCTCACTCCGCCCAGAGCATGCGCAAATGTCGGTCAGGACGACCTGCCAAAGCCGATATCGCTGTCCTATCTGGTGCGCAGGATCAGCGTCCCGCATAAATTCAGGACGCGCTTCCTGAACGTCCCCTCCGTGATCCCTACTCTCAATGTTACAGATCAGCTCAGCTTCTCTTCCGACCTCGAGCTCTACCTGCTCGACTCCCAGCGGCAGCGCGCCGCCAACCAGCCAGCGGTGAGTGACATCGAGAAGAGCCTTTTCGCCGGGTACCTCAACTGTCGAGGCCTGGTCAGCGTCGGCCTCGAGACCCAGCTGTCGTGGGTCATCGCGAGAGTCCATTTCCCCGCCGCCAGCGCCGTATGGACCAGCCGTCTCAAGTTGCACCTCACCGCCTCACGTCTCAAGCCCGACGGCACCCAGGAGAAGGTCGATGACACCAACTTCTCCCTGACTCCCAGCACCACTCTCGCTGGAGAGGTTTTCTGCTGGCATCCGAAGGTGTCGTCCCCCTCCGGTCCGCTGGCGGACCATTTTGAGATCGCCGCCGAGCTGAGCGAGGCGACCCGGAACTTTCCCGTCGCCAGGGCCAACGCGCTCCTGTTCGATCCGGTCCTCAGCGGCTCGGTCACCGGGACCCTCTTCCTGAGCGACCGCAGCCTGGCCTGGGACTCACCGCTCAAGGCGAGCTACGTCATCAGCCAGCCCAAGACGGGACAGAGGTTTGAGCTGGAGGTTTTCGACCTCGCCACCGGCAAGGAGGTCGGACGCCGCTCCATCCCGTCCCCTTCCTCGCATGACCTTGACGTGGCACAGGAGCTCAAGGGGGACGCCCTTCTTCAGACGGCCCTGCTGGGTGTCGGCGACCGCCTGGTGGTGCTGAAGGCAGCGGACCAGCCAGGCGCGCGTTGGCTGCCCGTGGCACGGGCGCGCGTCACCGTCACCGATGTCGTGCCCAGCGGCCCGGGAGCGGCGGCATCCGCCGCGCCGGCCGCGCCCACGCCCGCGGGGTGCCTGGCGGTCTCCGACGCCAAGCAACTTGCCGAGCTCAATGGCTCCCAGCAGGAGGATTCACGGTTCTACGACCTCTTCGGCGCCTACTCGGGTCTGCTCGCGCTCAACATCCCGTCCGCGGCTCCGGCCACCCCGGTCGCAACGCAGTACACGATGGGGACCTTGTCCCGGTGGGGGTTCTCACTGGGGGCCGCCTGGATCGTCAGGACCTCGTTGCACACTCCGTCTCCCTTGCTTGCCGATCCGCTTTCCTGGGTCGCCCTCGACTGGCATCCGTGGAGATACGACGAGACGCGCTATCTGCCCTCGTTTGCCGAGCGGTTCCGCGTCTTCGGCGGTGTCTCGATCACTCCAGACATCGGTGGCGTGGCCGGTGTCGGGCTCGGCATGGTCCGGGGTCTGACGCTGGAGGCGGGCTACGGCGTCGTCCTGGCGACGGCGGTGACCGGACCCCCGCCTGTCTGTCCGACGATGATGATGTGCCCTGGCCCAGTCACCGGCAGGAGAGGAGTCGGCGTGACGTTCCTCGGGCTCGGGTACACCTTCCAGTAGCCGGTCCACCGGTAGCCACCGAACCCGATCGGTCGGGCCCGAGCGCGAAGGCTTCTCCCTCGGGCCCGGCCGGCAGCCGGTGGCGCCGGCGACCGCGCTCCCGGAACACCACCCGATCGTAACAAGACCGGGCAGCGCTCCGTCGGGGCGCTGCCCCTGTCCGGGCTTCGGTCGTGGCTCGAGCCACGGCCCGGGCCTCATCACCCTCCCGGGAGCGGCTGCAGCTCGCCGAGGATGGTGGGGATGAGCTCGGCGACGGTGGGGTGGATGTGGACGGCGTGCCGGAGGACCGGGTAGGGGGCCTTGGCGTACATCATGTCGAGGACGCAGTGGACGGCCTCGTCGCTGCCGGGGCCGAGGATGGCGGCGCCCAGGATCTCCCTGGTGTCGTCGGCGGCGACCAGGACCTTCATGAAACCCTGCGTCTCGCCCTTCTCGATGGCGCGGCTCACCCGGGTCATCGGGCGGCGGCCGACCAGGGCCGGACGGCCCGAGCGGCGCACCTCGGCCTCGGTCTGGCCGGCGCGGCCGAGGGGCGGATCGATGAACAGGCCGTAGGTGGGGATGCGGTCGGTGACCCGGCGGGCGGCGCCGTCGAGCAGGTTCTCCGCCACGATCTCGAAGTCGTTGTAGGCGGTGTGGGTGAAGGCGCCGCGCCCGTTGCAGTCGCCGAGCGCCCAGACGCCGGGGACGCTGGTGCGCAGCTCGTCGTCCACCACGATGAAGCCCCTCTCGTTCCGGGCCACGCCGGCCTCGGCCAGGCCCAGGTCGTCGGTGTTCGGGCGGCGCCCGACGGCGAGCAGGAGGTGCGTGCCCGCGACCTCGGGGTCGCCGCTCGCGCATTCGGTCCCCACCGTCAGCCCGGCGCCGCGGCGGGCGACCCGGATGCACTCCGCGTCGAGGCGCAGCTCGATGCCCTCGTTCTCCAGGATCTCGGCGACCGCCCGCGAGGTATCCTCGTCCTCGCGCGGGATCAGGCGGGACGCCTTCTCCACGATGGTCACCCGGCTGCCGAAGCGCCGGAACATCTGGCCGAACTCCAGGCCGACGTAGCTGCCGCCGACGATCACCAGGTGCGGGGGCACGAAGTCGAGGCCCATCATCGACGAGTCGGTCAGGATCTCGACCTCGGCGAGCCCCGGCAGGGGCGGGACCGCCGCGCGCCCGCCGACGTTGACGAAGATCCGCTCGGCGGTGAGGCGCTCCTCGCCCACGCTCACCTCGTGCGGCCCGGTGAAGCGGGCGTGCCCCTGGATGACCGTGCAGCGGGGCAGGTCGCGCAGCGACCTCTCGACCCCCTGCGAGCCCTTGGCGACGACCGCGTCCTTGCGCGCCTTGACCTTCTTCATGTCCACCCCCACCTCGCCCTGGAGCATCACGCCGAACTCGGCGGCGCGGCGGGCGAGATGGGCGGCATAGGCGCTCGCCACCAGGGTCTTGGTCGGGGTGCAGCCGGTGTTGACGCAGGTGCCGCCGAAGCGCTTCCGCTCGACCACCGCGACCGTCATCCCGGCCTTGGACAGGCGCGCGGCGAGCGGCGGGCCGGCCTGGCCGGTGCCGATGACGATCGCGTCGTAGCGGGCGCTCACCGCCATAAGATACCGGTTACCGCGGGCGGAGGGCCAGAGCCCGGCCGGCGGCCGTGGCTCGGTTCGGTTCCCTCTGCGGCGCGGGGAGGGCTCGGAGGCGTGAGCGATTTCGGCGAGCTTCCTCGGCTCGCACCTCCTATGAGCGCCTCCGGGGGAGCAAACCGCGCCGCCACATGGCCAGCGATGGCGCGACGGCAGGTGCGCCAGGGGACGGAAGGGACCGGAGCCACACTGGATGAAGACCCTGACCATGGCCGCGCTGGCGCTGCTGCTCACGGCCGCCCTCGGCTGCTCGGCCGGGGGCGCCGGCAAGGGCCCGGGCGGCGGCAGGCCGGGCCCGGGGGTGGTGACGCTGTCGCCGGCCGCCGAGCCGGCGGTCATCGAGTGGCAGCGCCGTGAGCCGCCGGAAAGGGTGTCGATCGGCCCGGGAGGCTTCTGGTTCGGGGCGCCGGAGGGGCCGCGCGCCCGCTACCTGTTCGTACCCGCGGAGCGCGCCGCGGACCTGGCCCTCTTCGCCCGCACCTTCGCTCCCTTCCGCCAGACCGGCGCGGAGGGCAGCCTGGACTTCCGCGGCCGCGGCAGCGCCGCCGCCGGCGCCACCGAGCGGCGGATGATCGCCGAGTGGGCGCGGCAGGTGGTGGCCGACGCCACCGGGGGAGCCGGCTCCTCGCCCTACGGCCTGGCCCTGGCCTGGCACCGCGGCGCGGGCACCGGCGGCGTCTGCGACGACCTGGAGATCTACCGCAGCGGCGAGGTGCGGGCCAGCTCCTGCAGCGGCGCCGCGACCGCCGGGCGCCTGGGGACCGACCGCCTGGCGCGGCTCTACGGATGGGTGGACGGCCTGGCGCCCTTCCAGGCGGCGGGCGTGGAGGGGCCGCGCGCCGACTCGCTGCTCGCCCGGCTGATCTTCGCCGGCAGCGGCCGCCGTCCCGCCTCGCCGTCCGACATCGCCGCCATCGAGACGCTGGCCGAGGCGCTGCACCACGAGATGACCGGCGAGCCGGAGCCGGCCGGCGCCGCCGACGAGGAGCCGCCCGCGGCTCCCGGCGAGACCCCCGCGGCTCCCGGCGAGACCCCCGCGGCTCCCGGGGACGGCGCGCCGCGCTGAAGCCGGCTCAAGGAGCCGCCGGCGGGCTCGCGGCCGGCGAGCCGATCAAGGGGCCTTCACGCGCCGGGCCTTCGCCTCGATGTAGGGGGAGGACGCCTCCGGCCGGCCGGGAGGCGCGATCTCGAACTTCAGGTCGAGGCTGTCGGCGCCGGTCTCGCGGTAGGTCAGGCGGAAGGGGGGGGTGGCGGCGGCCGGCTCGCTGACGAAGACGATCACCGCTGGACGGCGCGCCGTGACCTGCCCCGGCCTTGCAAAGGGGCCTGACGGAAAACTAGACTCCGCCCGTTCCGTGCAGCCGCACGGCCACCACATGCCAGCCGTCTTAAGAGGGGACCCCATGAGCCATGCCCTGCGCGTCGTGAAACCGCTGCTCTGCGCCTCGGCGCTCCTCGCCGTCACACTCGCCGGCGCCACCGCGGCCGCCGAAGACCATCCCAACGTCCAGCCCGGGAGCTGGCAGACCACGGTGACCATGGAGATGCCGGGGATGCCGGCGGGGATCCCGCCGCGGACCAGCACCCACTGCCTGAAGGCGGACCAGGTCAAGGACAACTACTCCTTCGCCGACGCCATGCAGTCCCACGGCAAGGACAAGTGCAAGGTCGAGGACCTCAAGCTCGACGGCGGCAAGCTGACCTACCGGTTCACCTGCGAGGACGGGACCAACGGTTCGACCGAGCTGGTCTTCGGCGGCGACTCCTACGAGGGCACCACCAAGGCGACGGTGGCGGGCCACGGCCAGCCCATGACCATGATCCAGCACCTCAAGGCCAAGCGCGTCGGCGACTGCTGAGTCGCGAGCGAGTTGAGCGGAGGGCGCGGTGGCGGCCGGGGCCGCGGCGGCCAGGCGCCGGGCGGGTGCTCACTTGGCGGTCGCTTGGCGGTCACTTGGCGGTCACTTGGCGGTCATTTGGCGACAAGGCCGCGGAAGCCGCGCGAGATCAGGGCCGCGACGTCGGCCAGGACTCGCGGCAGCGCCAGGCCGCCGGGGCAGGCGAGGTAGCGCGGCTCCCAGGCCGGGTCGAACTTCTCCTTGTACTGGCGCAGGCCCTGGAAGTTGTAGAAGTGCTCGCCGTGGCGGTAGACCAGGGTGCCGAGGCGGCTCCACAGCGGCGCGATGGCCCGCCCCTCCAGCCCGGAGAGCGGGGCCATGCCGAGGTTGAACCAGCGGTATCCCTGGACGCGGCCCCAGAGCATCATCTCGACCAGCAGGTAGTCCATCACCACCGACGGGGCGTCGGCGACGTGGCGCATCAGGTCGATCGACAGCTCCTCGCCGTCGCCGCCCAGCCAGACGTTGGCGAAGGCGATGACGCCGTGCTCGCCGCGCACCACCGCGACGGGCAGGCGCTTCAGGTAGGCGGGATCGAAAAAGCCGAGCGAGAAGCCCTTCTCGCGGGTGTTCTTCTCCTTGAGCCAGGCCTCCGACACCGCCGACAGCTCGGGCAGCAGCGGCCCCACCTGCGCCGCCGGCACCACCTCGAAGCGCCCGCCCAGCTCCTCGGTCTTGCGCTGCGCCCAGCGCAGCTTCTTGCGCCCCTGGCCGGCGAGCGAGAAGTCGGCGAGCGGCACCCGCGCCTCCTCGCCGAGCTTGATCAGCGACAGGCCGAGATCGACGTAGAGGTGCAGGCGCTTCTCGTTGACCTGGTAGAACGAGCACCAGCCGCGGTGCTGGTCGCACAGCTCGCGGAAGCGCCACGCCAGCTCGGCGCGCTCGGCCTCGGGGCCCACCGGATCGCCCATCGACACCCAGCTGCGCCGCTCGACGCCGTACATCAGCATCGCCGTGCGGCTGGTGTTGAACAGCAGCTGCTTGTCGCCGATCACCGCCAGGTGGGCGTAGGTGCGCGGCGCCGCGGCGGCGATGGCGGCGGCGCTGTCGAGGTCCTCGGCTCCCGGCCACTCCGGCTTGTGCACCGCCGGCCGCAGCAGCCGCCACAGCGCCACGCCGAGCGCCGCCGACACCACGCCCACGGTGGCGCGCAGGAAGCGCGGGGCGTTGCCGCGCAGAGTGAAGGCCCAGAACAGCTCGTGCGAGTACTGGACGTTCTGATAGGAGAAGATGCCGAGCCAGATCGAGCCGGCGATGACGATGGTGGTGGCGGCGATCCAGGCCGGCGTCAGCGGCTCGTGGATGAGCGCGGCGCGGCGGAAGAAATGGCGCCGGCAGGGCAGGAGCGCCACCAGCATCAGCAGCAGCGACACCGCCTCCTCGTAGTCGAAGCCCTTGAGCAGCGACACCACCACGCCGGTCGCGAGCAGCGCGACGGTCAGCTGATAGGCGGCGTCGAGCCGCCGCTGCAGGCCGAGCGCGAGCAGCAGCAGGCCGATGCCCACCAGGCTCCCCAGGAAGTGCGACAGCTCGATGACCCCGAGCGGCAGCAGCGCCGACAGCCAGTCGAGACGGGCGCGCACCTCCGGCGTGGCGCCCGACACCAGCAGGATGGCGCCGCCCAGGAAGGTGGTCAGCGACAGCACCTGCGGCACCACCACCGAGACCCGCGAGCCGATGCCGCGCGCCACCCGCATCACCTGGTGGTGGCGCAGGCTGGTCTCGTAGCCGGCCAGCATCAGGCTGGCGATGAGCAGCGGCGCGAAGTAGTAGATGCCGCGGAAGGCGAGCAGCGCGCCCAGCACCTGCGGCACCGCGAGCGCCGGCGCGAGGTGGGAGAGCAGGAAGAGGATGGTGGCCTCGAGCACGCCCAGCCCGCCGGGCACCTGGCTGGCGACCCCCGCGAGCTGCGCCAGGAGGAAGATGGCGAGCAGCTGCGGGTAGTCGAGCCCGCGGTGGTCCGGCAGCAGGGCGTAGAGGGCGGCGGCGGCGAGCCCCCAGTCGAGGCAGGAGAGCGCGACCTGTCCCAGCGCCAGGCGCAGGCCGGGCAGCGGCATCTCGATGCCGGCCAGGGTCAGCGGCTGCTTCCGGCGCGCGGCCAGCCCGACGTAGGCCACGGCGAGGCCGAGGAAGACGAAGCCGAGCGGCCGGGCGGTGGCGAGGCCGAGGTAGAAGCCGTGCGGCAGCGGCAGCGGCTCGGCCAGGAAGACGATGCCGCCCAGGGTCGAGAAGCCCAGCCAGAAGGTGACGAAGCAAAACAGCACGATGCGGGTCACCTGGGTGGCGGTGAGCCCCCAGCCGGAGTAGAGCCGGGCGCGCACCGGCGTGCCGGTCAGCAGGGCGAAGCCGAGGCTGTTGCTGAACGCGTAGCCGGCGAAGGAGGCGATCGCGATCTTCCTGTAGGGCAATGGGTTGCGCAGGTTGCGGAAGGCCAGCGTGTCGTAGCCGGTCATCGCGGCGTAGCCCAGCGCCGTGGCCAGCGCGGCGAGCAGCACGCGGCTGCGCGGCAGCACGCGCAGGAAGCTCATCACGTCGCGGTAGTGGAAGCCGGCGAGCTGGTTGTGCAGCAGCCAGAGCGCGCCGGCGAAGAGCAGCACGGTGATGAAGGGCGCCGCCTTGCGCAGGTGGTCCCAGGCGATGATCGGAGGGC
>JASLEW010000241.1 GCA_030150965.1 Thermoanaerobaculia bacterium
GGTGTAGGTGCCGGGCGCGGCGGGCGCGGTGAAGGCGAAGGTGAAGGTCTTCTGCTGCCCGGGCGCGATGGCGTCGCCCGGCGCCAGCAGCTGGCGCGGCGCGGCGAAGGGGTCCGCGTCGCCGTCGGCCCCGAGCTTGTAGGACGCCGCGGCGGTCCAGGTGCTGGTGCCGGTGTTCTGGAAGGTCAGCTGCACCTGGATCGTCTGGCCGGCGTCCATGGTCTTGGGGATGTTGGCCGAGACCAGGTGGGCGCCGTCGGCCGGCCCCGGCTGGCCGCCGCCGCCGCCCTGGCCGGCGATGAAGCTCTGGTAGACGTTGTAGGCCATCTTGGGCGAGCCGTCGGCGTTGAGGATCCCCCAGGTGGTGGCGTTGGGCGGGTCCTGCATCTCGTAGAAGATGATCCTGTTGATCCAGGTCTGCCCCGGATAGCCGCCGAACCAGTCGGTGAGCAGGCCGCCGTAGTAGGCCGCCTGCTTGGCCTCCCCCTCCACCCCCGACTGCCAGCCGGTCTCGGTCAGCCAGAACGGCTTGCCGAACCAGCCGGCGTACTGCAGCACCTCGCGCACCGAGGGCGCCGAGAGCGACCACAGCCCGGGCTCGCCGCCGAAGGGCGTCGAGGCGTTGAGCCGGGCGGTGACGCTGCGGTTGCCGTCGGTGTCGTAGACGTGGTGGCTGACGAAGTCGAGATGGCCGCCCGCCTGCTGCAGGACGTCGGCCAGCCAGTCGTACCAGGCGGTGCTGTCGAGGTGGGCGAGCGACGGGCCGCCGACCTTGGCCGCCGGGTTGGCGGCGTGGATGGCGTCGGCCCCCGGGATCAGCAGCTGGTCGATGAACTGCTGGCGGGTGCCGGTCCAGAACTCCTGCTGGTTGGGCTCGTTCCACAGCATCCAGTAGTTGATCGAGCCCTTGAAGTGCGCCGCCGCGTGCGAGCAGAAATCCACCCACGGCGCGGTCTCGGGCGGGCCGATCCAGGTCGGCGCCGTGGTCGCCCAGGCGGGCACGTAGAGGATCCCCGCCACCAGGTTGATGTGGCGGGCCTGCGCTGCGGCGACGATCGCGTCGTAGGCGCTCCAGTCGTAGACCCCGGGGCTCGCCTCGACGTAGGGCCAGACGATGCCGACGCTGGCCCAGGTGATCCCGGCCGCCTGCATCCGGTTCATGATGAGCGTCAGGTCGGCGCCGGTCGGCGCATGGATGTTGATGCCGAAGGGGTTCCCCTGGGCAGACGCCGCGCCCGGCTGGAGGGACGCGGCGAGGACGATCACTCCGGCAGCCCAGCCGCGGAGGGCACGCGGGCGGTGCTTCGCCATGGCACTTCTCCTGTAGCTCGTACCCTCAGGCTTCGCGCCTTTGACTCCAGAGGACTCCAGATGACGCCAGACAACAACCCGCCGCAGGCCGGGCGCCCCACCGCGGGCGCCGGATGGAATGGCCTATTGTACGCGAAGCCGCGGCGGCGGGCACGGGCGAGGCCGGCCAGCGCCGAGAGGATGCCCGCCGCAGCCGGCCCGCTCAACGCCGGCAGGGGCGGAAGACGGTCACCGCCCTGGCGCCATGCCAGCGGAAGCCGCGCCAGGGGCACAGGCCGTGGCGGGCCAGGGCCGCGCCCAGCCCGGGCTGGCGGGCGAGGTCTTCCGCGTAGAGGGCCGCCGCGTCGGCACCGGCGGCCAGCCGCTCGACATCGGCGGAGGTGGTCGCCGGGTAGGGGATGTCCCGCAGCTCCCAGGGGCCTCCCCGGGAACCACCCCAAGATCCTCCGAGATAGAGCTGGTCGCCGTAGGCCCAGATCTGCGTGGCAGCGAAGACGCGGCGGGCCGGTGCTGCCGCGCCTGGAGCGCCGGTCCCGCCGGCCTGGCCCTCGGCCGCCACGGTCACCGGCGCGGTGGGCGCACCGGGGTTGCGAACGCCCTTGGCGCCATCGGCGCCATCGGTGCCATCGGTACCCTCGACGCCATCGGGGCCATCGGGGCCATCGGCGGCGCTGAGCGCGGCGGCAGCGCCGGCCGGCACCGCCTCCGTGACCAGAGCGCGGGCGGCGAGCACCGCCGGCATCGATTTGTGCGCCAGGAAGCTGAGCCGCGCCAGGCCCCACACCATGGTGGCGGCGCACAGCAGCGCCGCCGTGCGCCGCCAGCCGGCGTCCCACAGCACCAGCGCCCCGGCGGCGCTGAGCAGGCAGACGAACGGGATCAGCCCCTGGAGGTAGCGCAGCTCCTTGAACTGGATGCACGACAGGGCGAGGAGCGGAAGGAGGACGAACGCCCAGGCCCAGGCCAGCCGCCGGCCGCGCGCCGCCGCCACGGCGGCCACCGCCAGGGGCAGGGCCGCCGGGCACCACCAGTGCGGCAGCCGCCACAGGTACCAGAGAAACGGATGCAGGGCGGTGACGGACGAGGTCTGGTGCTCGACGACGGTGAAGCGCAGGAGCGCCAGGAGCGACCCGAACGGGCGCCCCTCGGCCACCGCCTCGTAGACCCCGGCGAGGAGCAGCGCGCCGCCGGCAAAGCCCGCCGCCAGCCGCGCCAGGCCCGCCAGCCGCGCCCGCCATGGCGCCCCGGCCGGGTGCGCGAGCAGCAGCAGCGCCACCGCCGGCAGGTAGACCGCCTCGCTGTAGCGCACGGTGAAGGCGAGCGCCAGCGCCAATCCCGCCAGGATCTCGCGCCATGGGCTCCGTACCGGACCTTCCTCTGCCGGTGTGGTGAAGCGATCCGCGGCTCCCGGGGCGACGGCAACCGCCAAGCCCGCCACCTCGCGATGCCCAGGGTTCTCCGCGACGGCTGCGGCCGGCCTCTCGCCCACGGCGTTCGCCGGACCGTGCGCCAAGTCCACGGCCGGCCGCGCCGGAGGCCGCCGCGCCGCGCGCCCCGCGGGCGCGAGCAGCAGCGCCGCCGCCAGGACGACGGTGGTGGAGACGGTGCGCGGGTAGGTCATCGAGCCGAAGCCGAGCGGCAGCCAAGGGCAGGCGGAGAGCGCCGCCGCGGTCAGAGCCAGCCCGGACCGCGGCGACCATGCGCGGGCCAGCCGGTGAAGCAGGACGATGTTGAGGGTCGCGAGGGCGACGAAGGGCCAGGAGGCCACCCAGATGAGCACCCGGGGGCTGGTCACGCCCAGGTCGTGCGCCGTCGCGACGAACGGCCGCACGACCACGTCGGCGAGGAGGTTGTTGCGGATCGCCCAGGCAGAGTAGTGGAGGCCGATGCCGCGGAACGCCGCCTCGAGGATCTCGACGTCGTCGCCGCTCAGGAAGCCGAAGAAGACCCAACCCAGAGCCAGGCGCAGGAGCGTCGCGGCGGCCAGGATAACGGCCAGCCAACGGCCTGACACCGCCATGGAAGGACCGGTGACGGGAGCCACCGGCAAAGCGCCCGGTACCGAGAGCTGGTCAGCGGCCATGGTCGCCGACGAACTCTAGTGCAAGGCGCCGCAACCCGCGCCTGCCGGCGTCGAATCCTCGGCGACCAGCCGCTAGGCGAAGCCAGGCGCCTTGGGCTCTCCTGGCTTCTCCGGAGCCTCTCCATGGCAGTTCGGACCATGCCACGTGGCACAGAACTCCGGGCAACCCGACCCGGCACAGGTATCCGTCCCTCCCTCGGGCTCATTGAACCAGGGCTGGCCGCTGCCGAGGCGCAGCAGAGTCTCGCGGCTGAGCCTCGGTTTCAGGGTGCTCTTCCTCGTGGTCGGCCTCATGTCGGATCCTTTCTCCATCGCGGGAACGGGCGTTGATGGAATCCTTGACCAGTAGACAGGAGGCCACACCCAACGTCAAGCGTGAGCGGCCGGAGGGCGATTGTCACCACCCGCTGGTAGGATGCCCGCGGGAGGAGACGAACGCATGCGGATCTTCGTGACGGGAGCGAGCGGGTACATCGGCCATGCGGTGGTCGGCGAGCTGGCGGCGGCGGGGCATGAGCTGACCGGGCTGGTGCGCAGCGACGCCAAGGCGGAGGCGGTGCGCCGGCTGGGAGCGCGGGCGGTGATCGGCGACATTGCCGACACCGGCTCCTACCACGACCATGCCGCCGAGCACGAGGTGCTCATCCACACCGCCTTCGACTACGCCGGCCCGGTGGCGGCGGACCGCACCGCGGTCGAGACGCTGCTCGCCGCGGCCCGCGGCGGGCGGGCACGGTCGGTCATCTACACCTCCGGCGTCTGGGTGCTGGGCGCGACCGGCGACACGCCTGCCTTCGAGGGCTCCCCCACCGATCACCCGGCGCCGCTGGTCGCCTGGCGCACCGAGCACGAGCGGCTGGTGCTCGAAGCCGGCACCCACCAGATGGCCACCGTGGTCATCCGCCCGGGCCTGGTCTACGGCGGGCGCGGCGGCCTCCTCGGCTCCTATTTCGACACCGCGGAGAAGGAGGGCGCCGCCCGCTACGTGGGCGACGGCAGCAACCGCCTGCCGCTCATCCACATCGAGGACCTGGCGCGGCTCTACGCCCGGGTGGTTGAGCGGCACGGCCACGGGCTCTACCATGCGGTGGACGGCAACGCCGTGCCGCTGGTCGAGGTGGCGCGCTCGGCGAGCGAGGCCGCCGGCCGCGGCGGCGCCACCCGCTCGGTGCCGATCGAGGAGGCGCGCCGCTCCCTGGGACCATTCGCCGACGCCCTGGCGCTCGACCAGGTGGTCGAGAGCCGGCGCACGGTCGAGCTCGGCTGGCGCACCGAGCACGCCAACTTCCTCGGCGAGACCGCCAAGGTCTACCAGGAGTGGAAGGCGGCGAACGCCGGGTAGGTCCGGGGTTTTGGAGCCCGCAACGGGCGGCAGCCGGGAGCATCCCCGGTCGCCGCCCGACGGCCCAAGGTCAGTGGCAGGTCGCCGACAGAGCCGTGTAAGCCCCGTTGTAGCTGTCGACGCAGGTGCCGGAGAGGGTGACCGGACCGGAGAGCTGCGAGGCACCGGCGCTGAAGGTGTTCACCAGGTTGACCGAACCCGTGCCGCCGCTCAGCTGCGAGTGATCGAAGGTGTAGGAGTTGCCGAAGCTGGCATCGGCGATGCCATAGCTGGTGGCGGTCGTGGCCACGGCGCTGGTCCGCGCAATGGCGAAGGCGTTACCGGTGCCGGTGACGTTGATGCCCAGGTTGCTGGTGCCTCCCGTGGCCTGGAACGCCGAGTCTGAAACGGTGAGGCTCTCCCCGGTACCACCGCCGTTGGCATAGTCGGCGTTGAGGCCGATCACCTGGGCCGTACCGCTGGCCTTCACGTCCAGAAAGCGCAGGACAGCCGTGGTCAAGTCGTCCACGTAGACCCCGTTGGCCTGCAACGACGCTCCGGAGACGTTGATCACCGAGTGGCGGACGGTCGATGGAGCGCTCCCGCCGTCGAGCACGATGCCATACGAGAACCCGCCGCCAGTCACGGCGATCGTCGCCTCGTCGAGCGTGCAGGTGCTGCCGAAGCAGCGGATGCCTTCCGCGGCGCCGGTGCCCGTGGTGTTGACGGTGAACTGGCTATGGGTGACCGACGGCGTCGAGTTGTTGAGCTGCGCGCCGTAGTTGCTGACGGCGCCGCTCACGTTCACCACGGCGCGGTCGATCTGGGCGCTGCCGCCGGTCGATACGATGCCGGTCGAGGCCACCACCGCCGAGGTGTTCTGGATGCCGATCGTCACGTCCCTGACCACCGGGCTGCCGCTGAAGTAGAGCCCTTCGGAGGTGTTGTTGGCCGAGGTGAGCTGCATGGTGACGTTGGTGATCGTCGGGTTTCCACCCTGGCCGAGGATGCCGAAGGTGCTGACTTGACCGTTGGGGACGACGATGTTCAGGTGATCCAGGGCGGGGTTGCTGTTGGTGTAGGTGATGGCGATGGCATCGGTGGACGTGTTCTGCACCGTGAGCTGCCGCAGCTCGGCATGCACCCCGGAGTTGATGTTGATCGTCGCGAGGTTGCTCACACCGCGCGGCTGCGCCGAGGTGATCGTCGTCACCAGTGGGCCGGAGCCCTCGATATCCACGTAATCCTTCATGGCGAGGGAGGAGGTGCCGAGGTCGAAGATGCCGGGCTCGACCTTGACCAGCCAGGGATTGGTCGAGCTGTTGGTGGTGATGCTGGCGAGCGAGGCCACCAGGTTGGCACCATTGACCGTGGGCGAGCTTCCGGAGTTGACGATGACGGTGCGCACGAAGGGCGGCTGGGCCTGAGCGGCGCCGGCGCCCAGAAGGAGGAGGCAGAAGACTGCCACGAGAGCGCCGAGGTCTGCTGGCGCCTGCCTGCGGAGGATCGAGGAGGAGGAGGAAAATCGCGACATGAGGATCTCCTTGCCCATAGATTGGGCTCTCCTACAACTGTTATGGCTTATTGTGCCGTGATACTTGCACAAAATTGCCATCGCCATGCTAACAAAGGCAAATCAATGAGTCAATATTCCTCTTGTAATGGCTAAAAACGACACGAGGTTGTCAAAACTTCCAAAATCGGCACCTCCGTGAGGTACCGCGGGCCGGCGGACGGCCAACTATCGGCGGGCGACGAGGGCGCGCAGCACGTGGCGCGCCACCTCGGGGTTCTCGCGCAGGCGGCGGATCGAGTAGGGGTACCAGTCTACGCCGTAAGGCACGTAGACCCGCAGCCGGTGGCCGGCGGCGATCAGGATGTCGCGCAGCTCCTGATCGACGCCCAGGAGCATCTGGAACTCGTACTGCTCGCGCCCCAGGCCGTGGCGGTCGACGAGCGCCGAGGCGGCGGCGCTCAGGTACTCGTCGTGCGTGGCGATCGCCGGATAGACGCCGGTTGCGATCAGCTTTTCGAGCGCCGCCACGAAACCCGCGCGCACCGTTTCGTGGCCCTTCCAGGCGACGCGCCGCGGCTCGACGTAGATGCCCTTGCACAGCCGCACGTTGGCGCCGGGGCGCGGCAGCTCGGCGATGTCGCGGAGCGTGCGCCGCATGTAGGCCTGGAGCACCACGCCCAGGTTGCCGTGCCGCGCCTGCAGCTCGCGGTAGATGCGCAGCGTGGCGTCGGTGCAGGTGTGGTCCTCCATGTCGATGCGCACGAAGTTGCCGCGCGCCCCGGCCGCCGCGGCGATGCGGTCCACGTTGTCGCGGCAGAAGCCCTCGTCGATCTTGAGGCCGAGCAGCGTCAGCTTGATCGAGACGTTGGAGTCGAGGCCGCGCTCCTGGATGGCGGCGAAGACCCGCAGGTACTCCTCGACCGCCGCCGCCGCCTTGGCGCGCTCGCTCACCTCCTCGCCGAGCAGGTCGATGGTCGCCATCGCCCCCGCGCGGTTGAGCTCCGCCACCACGCGCAGCGCGTCGTCGAGCGTCGAGCCGGCGACGTAGCGCGCCGCCACCCGGCCGACGACGAACCGCGGCACGAGCGGCAGGACGCCGACGAGAAGCCGGTTGAACAGGCTCATCGCGCCCCCGCGCTTGCCGCGGCCCAGCCGGGTGCCGCCGGACCGCAGGGACGACCGGCTGCCGGGAGGTGGCTCGCTCGCATGCGGGTTCGGCGGGACCGGGGCGGCTGGGAGCGGACGGGGCCGGGCTGACGGGGCTCAGGCGCCGGCGGGCGCCGGCACCGCCGTCGTGGCGGCGGCCGGCTCGAGCGGCTCGGCGGGGGCGTCCACCACCCAACGCACCGACTTCGCGCACGGGCAGGCGCCGCCCACGCGCCGCAGGGCCGGCATCTGCGAGCTGGCCGCCTCGATCGTCATCTCGCCGCGCTGGACCTTGGCGAGGACATCGACGTAGTCCTTGTAATCGCGCCCGGCGCGGTAGGACTCGGGCAGCGTGGCCGCCAGATGATGGAGGTAGTCCTGGAGGCTCGCGAACGCCTCGCCGGAGGTGCCGACCATGCGGAAGGCCGGCACGCCGCGGCGGCGGCAGTACTCGGGATGCGGCAGGCGCAGCAGGTCCTCGGGGCGCACGCCCTCCACCACCTCGCCGGCCAGGATGCGGTCGAGCGTCTCCGGTGCGCCGGCCAGCGTCAGCTGCGGCAGGCGCGCGCGCAGGTAGCGCAGGTTGAGGTCGCGCACCACCTTCTCGACCTCTTCGTGGTAGAGGCGCTGCGCCTCGGCGTTCTTCATCGGCTTGAGGCCGTAGCGCACGTTGGTGCCGCCGCCGCGCTCGTCGCCGAACATCTCCATGCCGCGCGGCATCCACTTGTTGAACGCCCGCTGCAGCATGTCCATGGTGAAGAAGCCCTCGTCGCGCGCCGCGCTGGTCACCCAGCGGCGCAGCGGCACCACGCCGGAGGCGAGGTGGAAGGCCTCCTCGCGCAGCATCTGCGGCATGCTCTCGGCCATCGGCTGGTAGGCGCTCTGGCGCTGCATGGTGAGCTGATACTTGCCGACGCGGTCGATCAGCGCGCAGAACACCACGTTGTCGACGAAGGAATCGAAATCGATGTTGAAGGCGCCGAGCACGTGCGAGCCGGTGTTCATCGACAGGATCTCTTCGATCATGTCGGCGCTGTCGTCCTTCGACACCGAGCGCCAGTCGTCCTCGGCCAGCAGGTGCAGCATCTGGTAGCCGTGGCGCAGCTCCTCGGCCATCATGCGCAGGATCCAGAACTGCTCCTCCTCGTCCTGCGCCCGGGCCAGGGTGAGGCGGTGCTGCTGGATGGAGCCGAACTCGGTCGAGGCCTGGGCGCGGATCGCGCCCAGCAGGTGATGGGCCTGCTCGGGCACCATCTCGGCGGCGCGCTGGTACTTCGGCTTGCCCTTGAGGTCGCCGCACTCGATCTCGGTGCACATGCCGAGCTGGCGGTACGCGCAGAGCTCGAAACGCGGATCGTTGGGGAAGTGCTTCTCCCAGTTGTCGAGCAGGAACTGGTAGTCGGGCAGGAACGCCTCGCGCCACTTGATCACGGCATCGTGGAAGGGCTTGGGCAGAAGGTCGGTGCGGTGGTTGCTCATGATGGTGTCTCCGGCTCCTGGCGGCGGTGCGGCGCGGTCCCGGCCCTCGCGGTCAAAGCCCCTTGACGAAGGGGCGCAGCGCCGAGGGCTGGAACCCGAGCGAGGCGAAGAAGGCGCGCAGCTCGGCGGCGCCCTCCCCCTCCTCGTCGATCAGCGTGCGCACGCTGCGGGCCCCCTGGTCGCGGAAGTGCGCCAGAAGCGCCTCGGCCATCCGCCGGCCGATCGCCTTGCCGCGGTGGGCGGGATCGACGCCCAGCACCGCGATCCAGCCGGTCGGCTCGACCAGGCCGAACTCCTCGGAGCGCACCTCGCCGAGCATGAACCCCACCACCTCGCCCTCCCACTCGGCCACCACCGACCCCTCGGGGTCGCGCCGTAGGTAATAACCGATCTGGCGCTCCCAGACTTCCGGGCGGTAGCGGCCGCGGATCTTCTCGTCGATGCTGACGATGGGGCTGATGTCGATGTCGGCAATCGGCCGGATGCGCAACCCGGCCGGGGAGTTTGTGCTCTCCGTCACAAGCGGCATTCTAGCCGGTCGGCCCGGCAACCGCCAGGTTCTCCCGGTCGCGGCGCCGTCAGGGTCGTCAGCGGGTCCGGCGGGCTCGGCGGCTTCGGTCGTGCCACCGCCGCCGGCGCGCCGCCGCCGCGCCAGCCTCCTATTTCATCAGGTGCACGAAAGGCCCCTCGGCAGACCGCGCCCTAAACCGCCGCGCCGGCGGCCCGCACGTGCTCGTGGGCGTGGTAGCTGCTGCGCACCAGCGGGCCGGCCTCGCAGTGGGCGAAGCCCAGCCCCAGGGCATGCTCGCGGTAGGCGGCGAACTCGTCCGGGTGGACCCAGCGCGCCACCGGCAGATGCCGGGGGGTGGGCTGGAGGTACTGGCCGATGGTGAGGATCTCGACGCCGGCGCCGCGGATGTCGGCCAGCGTCGCGTGCACCTCCGCCGTCTCCTCTCCCAGGCCGACCATGATGCCGGTCTTGATGCGGCCGGCATAGCGCCCCGGGACCTGCTCCCCGGCCCCGCCACCGGCGCCGTCCGCCTGCCGCCGGGCGGTGTCAGCAGCCTTGGCAGCCTTGGCAGCCTTGGCCAGGAGGGCCAGGCTGCGGTCGTAGCGGCTGCCGGGCCGCGCCTCGCGGTAGAGGCGCGGCACCGTCTCGACGTTGTGCGAGAAAACCTCGGGCGCGGCGCCGAGCACCACGTCCAGGGCCTCCGGGACGCCGCGGAAGTCCGGGGTCAGCACCTCGACCGCGGTGCCCGGGTTGCGCCGGTGCACCGCCTCGATCACCCGGGCGAAATGGCCGGCGCCGCCGTCGGCGAGGTCGTCGCGGTCGACCGAGGTGACGACCGCGTGGCGCAGCCCCATCGCCGCCACCGCCTCGGCCAGGTGCTCGGGCTCGTCCTCGTCGACCCCGGGCCGAGGCCGCCCGGAGGTGACGGCGCAGAAGCCGCAGCGCCGCGTGCAGACGTCGCCCAGGATCATGAAGGTGGCGGTGCCGTGCTCGCCCCAGCACTCGTAGATGTTGGGGCAGCGCGCCTCCTGGCACACCGTATGCAGCTTGAGTCCCTCAACCAGGTTGCGGACCTGGTGGTACGAGGCGGGGGTGGCAAGCTTGATACGCAACCAGTCGGGCCGCCCCATGTGCCGCAAACCTCGCAGATCCCGCTGAGCCCCCTGGGCGATTTGGTTGTCCCGCAGGTCTTGCGCAGCAGCAGGAGTTGGGGACGGGTGTGTCTTGGAGGTGGAGCCGATGTGCACGAGAGCATCACGCATCCTGATAGTCTATCCCTCCTACCTGCTCGGGCAACTGTCACCCACCGCGGAGACAGGCCGCAATCTATTTGTAGACGGGCGTGGACGGGAGGCGTGGTTGGGTGTGTGGTCCCGGGGGCTCCAGCAACAACCTTCATGACCCCGCTTCATCACCCGCTTCACGACGCGGTGCCGCGAGCAGGAGGCCACGATGAACCACCATCAGACCACTCTTTGGAGCGCCGGGTTGCTGGCGGCGCTGCTCACCGCGGGGCCGCTGGCCGCCGCGGCCGGCGACATGGCCGGCAACTGCCGCATGGGCAACCAGCCCGCGGCGACCCTCCTCGTGCCCTACTTCGAAGCCAACCTCAACAACGTGAACGGCCCCAACACCCTGGTCTCGGTCAACAACGCCACCGCCCGGCCGGTCCTGGCGCGCATGGTGCTGTGGACCGACTGGGGCATCCCCACCCTGGCGTTCGACATCTATCTGACCGGCTACGACGTCCAGACCTATAGCCTGCGCGACCTGTTCAACGGCTCGCTGCCCACGACCGGCCCCGGCGTCAGCCCCACCGGACCGTACTCGCAGAGCGGCGAGACCTTCCCTGGCTGCACCGGCACCATGGCCGCGGCGTCGCGGGTCGGCTTCAGCGAGCAGACCTTCCTGCGCGCCGCCCACACCGGCCGGGCGCTGCCCAACAGCCAGCCCGCCCAGTGCGCTTCGAGCTTCCACCAGCCGGCCGCGGTGGTGACCGGCTACATCACGGTCGATGCGGTCAACCGCTGCTCGCCGCCGACGGTGGCGGCCACCGCCAACACCCCGGCCGACCCGGCCTACTTCGTCAAGGGCGGGACCGGCCTGGCGAGCGACGACAACGCGCTGTGGGGCGACGTGATCCTGATCGATCCGCAGAACAACCAGGCGGCGAGCCAGCCGGCGCTGGCGATCCTGGCCGACTCCTCCTTCTTCCAGCCGGGCGACTACACCTTCTACGGGCGCTACGACCAGTTCGACAGCCGTGACGACCGCATGCCGCTGTCGAGCCTCTACTACGTGCGCTTCTTCAACGGCGGCCCGTTCTCCGGCGGCACGGAGCTGCTGGTGTGGCGCGACACCCGGGTGCCCGACGCCACCCCGGTCGCCTGCGGCAGCACCCCGTTCTGGGCGCCGCCCGGCGAGGAGCAGCTGGTCGTCTTCGACGAGCAGGAGAACGCCGCGGCGCTCGCCGGCAGCAACGTCTTCCCGCTCGCCACCCAGCGCGTCCAGGTGGGCGGTCCGACGCTCCCGGCGCAGACCAACTTCGGCTGGCTGATGCTCGACCTGTGGCGCGCCGACGGCACCCACGCCCAGGGTTGGGTGGGGTCGCTGCTGAGCGGCGCCGGACACTTCGCCGCCGGTCACGAGGCGCTGCGCGCCGACGACCTCTGCAGCTTCGGACCCTAGCCGGCCTTCCCGGCCGCGGCGGCTCCGGCTTCCTCCCTTCGCCCGACGTCTTGCCCGGCGGCCCTCCTCGGGGCCGCCCGGCTTCCTGGCCGGGTTGGCGGTCCCCGGCAGAGCGTCGAGGGCGAGCACCCGGGATCGTCGCCGCCGCCCCTTGCCGGGGCGGATGAGCACGAACCTGGCGACCGCGGCAAGCGTGGGCTCGCCCCGGCGGCCCGGGCGTTCCGAGGTTCCGGTGCCGGACGATCTGCTACAGTCCGGGCCGTGAAATTCGAGACCATCGCCGTGCGCGCCGGCAGCGAGGCCGACCCGGCGACCGGCGCGGTGGCGCCGCCCATCCACCTCTCCACCACCTTCGCGCACGGACCGGCCGGCGAGGTGCCCCACGGTCATCTTTACATCCGGGAGAGCAACCCCAACCAGGCGCGGCTGGAGGAGGCGCTGGCAGCGGTCGAGGGGGGCGAGGCGGCGCTGGTGTTCGCCTCCGGCGTGGCAGCCGGCACCGCGGTGCTGCAGAGCCTGCCGGCGGGCGCGCACGTCGTCTTCCAGCACGACATCTACTACGGCTTCCACACCATCGCCCGCGACTACCTGCCGCGCTGGGGGCTGACCGCGAGCACGGCGGACCTCGCCGACGAGGCGGCGCTGCGCCGCGCGCTGCGGCCGGAGACCGCCCTGGTGTGGGCCGAGACGCCCTCGAACCCGCTGCTCTCGGTGCTCGACCTTGCGCGCCTCGCCGCCGTCGTGCACCGCGAGGTCCCGGGGGCGGGGCTCCTGGTGGACGGCACCGTCGCCAGCCCGGCCCTGCAGCAGCCGCTGGCGCTCGGCGCTGACCTGGTGCTGCACTCGACCACCAAGTACCTCGGCGGGCACAGCGACGTGCTGGGCGGCGCGCTGGTGCTCGCCCGGCGCGACGAGCTGGCCGAGCGCCTGGAGCGCCTGCGCCACGACCTGGGCGCCGTGGCGTCGCCGTTCAACGATTGGCTGGTGCTGCGCGGGCTGCGCTCGCTCGCCTGCCGCATGGAGCGCCACGCCGCCAGCGCCCTGGCGGTCGCCCGCGCCCTGGCGGCCCGGCCGGAGGTGGCGGTGGTGCACTATCCCGGGCTGCCGTCCCATCCCGGGCACGAGATCGCCCGCCGCCAGATGCGCGCCTTCGGCGGCCTGCTCTCCTTCCGCCTGGCCGGCGGCCGGGAGCGGGCGCTGGCGGTCGCCGGGCGGGTCGAGCTGTTCGTCAACGCCACCAGCCTGGGCGGCGTCGAAAGCGTCCTCGAGCACCGCGTCTCGGTCGAGGGCCCGCACTCCACCACGCCGCCCGACCTGCTCCGCGCCTCGATCGGCCTGGAGCACCCCGACGACCTGATCGCCGATCTGCTCCAGGCCCTGGGCGGCTAAGCGGGGCCGCGGCGGGCAGCCGGCCGCTCCCCACCGGCCGGCTGCCGACCGTGCCCACCGCCTGGCGGTGGTCCGCGGCCCGCGCCGGCGCCGCCGGATGCGCCGCCTCAGCCCCGGCTGCGCAGCACGCGCGACGGCAGCTGGAGCAGCGACTTGAGCAGGTCGAAGACCGCCTCGACCGTCAGCCCCAGCAGGCGGAACGGCAGCACCAGCAGCCAGACGATCGGGTAGAGCACCAGGGCGAGCAGCGCCAGGGGCCAGCTCACCACCAGCAGGAGCAGCCAGAGCAGCAGTTTCAGCATGCGTCCCTCCATGCGGTGCAGGGGGTCCTGCACCTCGGTGCGAGGATCGAGCAGGATGGGTGCCAGGTCGTGCCCTTCTTGCCTCCTCAAGGGCCGGCGCTCGCGGGCGCGCGCGGCCGGCACGCTCAGCGCAGGACGTCGAGCGCCACGTCGAGGCTGGGAGCGCTGTGGGTGAGCCAGCCGACCGAGAGCATGTCCACGCCGGTCGCGGCGATGGCGGCCACGGCCGCCGGACGGATGCCGCCGGACGCCTCGGTGAGGGCGCGCCCGCGGGCGCGGCGGACGGCCTCGGCCAGGGTGGCGAGGTCCATGTTGTCGAGCAGCACGACGTCCACGCCCAGGGCCAGCGCCTCGTCGAGCTCGGCGAGCGAATCCACCTCGACCTCGATCTTGACCATGTGGCCGGCGCCGCGGCGGGCGCGCTCGACGGCGGGGCGGATGCCGCCGGCCAGGGCGCGGTGGTTGTCCTTGATGAGCACCGCGTCGTCGAGGCCGAAGCGGTGATTGC
>JASLEW010000367.1 GCA_030150965.1 Thermoanaerobaculia bacterium
GCCGCCGCCTGGAGCCGGCGGCGCGCCGCCGCGGGCTGGTCACCGCCGTGGGGGCCGACGGACACTGCGCGGCGCTGGTGCTGGCGGCGGCGGAGGCGCCGGCGTGAGCGCGCCGAGGATCTCCGGGTCCGCCGGGATCGCCGGGATCGCCGGGTATGCCGATGATCGCCGGGTTCGCCGGGATCTCCGAGTCGGCCGGGATCGCCGGGTCCGCCGGGATCGCCGGGTCCGCCGGGATCTCGGGGTCCGCCGGGATCGCCGGGTCCGTCGGGTTTTCTGGCTCGCCCGGGTCGGCCAGGATCTCCGGGTCCGCCGGGTCGTCCGGGTGGCGGGGGCGCCGGGTTCGCCGGGACCCTGGCGGCGGGCGGCCGGGGGCGGAGGAGGGCACGATGGATAGAGGTGCGAACGGCGGGCCGCGCCGCGGGCCGGCGTTGGGCTCTGAGCCGCCGCGCGTCGCGGTGACCGGCCTGGGCGCGGTCACGCCGGTCGGCTGCGGGCGCGACGCGCTGTGGAGCGGGCTGCTCGCCGGCCGCCTGGGCTTCGGCCCGGTCGAGTCGTTCGACACCTCGCGCTTCAACGTCCACCTGGGGGCCGAGGTGCGCGGTTTCGTGCCCGGGGACCACGTGCGCACGCTCGACCCGGCGCGCCTCGGGCGGGCCTCGCAGATGGCCATCGCCGCGGCGCACATGGCGCTGGCCGACGCCGGGCTCGCCGGACCCGGCGCCGGGTCCGTGTCCGGGGCGGTGGCGCTGGAGCGCGCCGGGGTGGCGATGGGGACCACCTCGGGGGAGCCGCTGGAGATCGAGCGCTTCGACGACCGCTACCTGGCGGAGGAGCTCGACCAGGTGGGCGAGGAGTTCATGCTGCGCTACCCCTGCCACCTGGTGGCGGCGCACCTGGCGCGCGAGCTCGGCTTCGGCGGCGACAACACGATGATCCCCGCCGCCTGCGCCGCCGGCAACTACGCCCTCGCCCACGCCGTGGACGTGCTGCGCGCCGGGCGCGCCGACCTGATGCTGGCCGGCGGCGCCGACGCCTTCTCGCGCATCACCTACTCCGGCTTCTCCCGCCTGGGCGCCATCGCGCCCGAGCGCTGTCAGCCGTTCGACCGGCGGCGCAAGGGGATGATCCCGGGCGAGGGGGCGGCGGTGCTGGTGCTGGAGCCGCTGCCGGCGGCGCGGCGCCGCGGGGCGCGCATCTACGCCGAGGTCGCGGGCTACGGGCTGTCGTGCGACGCGCACCACATGACCGCGGCGCATCCGGAGGGGGAGGGGGCGGTGCGGGCGATGCAGCGGGCGCTGGCCGACGCCGGCATCGGGGCCGGCGAGGTGAGCTACATCAGCGCCCACGGCACCGGCACGCCGACCAACGACCGCCTGGAGGTGCTGGCGATGAGCCGCGTCTTCGGCGCCGGGGCGCGGGTGCCGATCAGCTCGGTCAAGTCGATGCTCGGCCACACCATGGGCGCGGCGTCGGCGATCGAGGCGGTGGTGTGCTCCCTGGCGGTGGCCCACGACCGCATCCCGCCGACCATGGGCCTGGAGGAGCCCGAGGGGGACTTCGACTACGTGCCCAACGAGGCGCGCGACCACCGGGTGGAGGTGGCGATGAACAACGCCTATGCCTTCGGCGGCAACAACGCCTCGATCCTGTTCCGCAAATGCCCGGCGGACTGAGGCGGGCGCCGCGCGCCGGGCGCGGGGGCGCGGGCGGCGCCGCAGGTGCGATGAATCGATCCGGTGTCCGGAAGGAGCGAGGAGCATGAGCGAAGCCGAAGACCACCACCCTGGGCCGTCCGAGCCGGCCGGGACGGCCGCCGCGGCGGCGCCGTCGAGCACACCGGCCGGGCGGCCCGGCGCCGCGGGCGAGCGCCGCTGCGACGTCCTCATCCTCGGCGCCGGCCTGGCCGGGCTGACGCTGGCGCGGCAGCTGCTGCTCACGAGCGACAAGCGCATCCTGATGATCGACCGCCGGCCGGTGCCGTCGCCGCGGCAGAAGGTGGGCGAGGCGACGGTGCAGATGAGCGGCTACTACTACTTCAAGGTGCTGGAGCTCGAGGAGTACCTGCTGCGCCACCAGTACCTCAAGTACAACCTGCGCTTCCTCTGGCCGCCGGCGGCGCCGGCTCCGGAATCGGGGGCGGAGTACCACGCCTACAACCAGTCGTACATCCGCAGCATCTCGAACATTCCGACCTTCCAGCTCGACCGCAACACCTTCGAGGCCGAGCTGCTGCGGCGCAACCGCGAGAGCCCGCGCTTCGAGCTGCTCGCGCCGAGCGGGGAGCTGACCGTCGAGCTGGCCGAGGACGGCGGCCCTCACCGCTTCCGCCTGCGCACCGCGGGCGGCGAGGTGAGCGGCCAGGCCGGCTGGGTGGTGGACGCCTCGGGGCGCGCGCGCCTGCTGGCGCGGCGGCGCGGGCTCACCCGCAAGAGCCCGATCCGCCACGGCTCGACGTTCTTCTGGCTGGACGGGCTGATCGACATCGAGAAGCTCTCCGCCTGCACGCCGCGGGAGAACCGGCTGCACAGGAACCGCGCGGCGCTCGGCCACCTGCCGCCGTTCCTCGCCACCAATCACTTTTGCGGCGAGGGCTTCTGGTTCTGGGTGATCCCGCTGCACGGCCGCACCAGCTTCGGCCTGGTCTACGACAGCGCGCTGGTGCCGCGCGCCGAGGTGGCGACGCCGGAGAAGGCGATCGACTGGGTCTGCCGGCGCTTCCCGCTGTTCGCGCCGGCCCTGCGCGGCCGGCCGATCGCCGACTCCGGCGGCTTCACCGACTTCGCCCACGACTGCGCGCAGACGCTGTCGGCGGACCGCTGGGCGATGTGCGGCGAGGCCTGCCGCTTCAGCGATCCGCTCTACAGTCCGGGCGGCGACCTGATCGCGAGCTACAACACGATGATCGCCGACGCCATCCTGACCGACGATGCGGAGCAGCTGGCCGCCAAGGTGCGGCTCTACGAGCTGCTGGCGCGGGCGATCTACGAGTCCTACGTGCCGAGCTTCGCGGTCAGCCAGGAGCTGCTCGGCGACCAGGAGGCGTTCTCGCTGCGCTACACCTGGGAGCTGACGATCTACTTCGGCTTCCTGGTGTTCCCGTTCATCAACGACCTGTTCACCGACCTCGGCTTCCTGCCCGGCTTCCTGCGCCGCTTCGCGCGGCTGGGGGCGGTCAACCGCAACCTGCATCACTTCCTGGTCGGCTTCTACCGCTGGAAGAAGCTCCACCCGCCGCCGGCCGCGGCGGCGCAGCCGGTGCTCTTCGACTTCACCGAGATCGGTCACCTCAAGGTGGCGGAGGCGGCCTTCTACCGCGTCGGCGTGACCGCGCTCGAAGCGCGGCGGGAGCTCGACGCGCAGCTCGGCAACGTCCTGGAGCTGGGGCGCTGGATCGTCGCCCACGTGGCCGCGGTGGTGACCGGCGACCCGCGGGCGCTGGGCGCCGACTTCGTGGCCGGGATCGACCTCGAGCGGCTGGAGTTCGACGCCGCGGCGCTGGCGGCCCGCGTCGCCGCCTGCGACCCCGCGGCGTCGAACTCCAGCCGCTCGAGGTCGATCCCGGCCACGAAGTCGGCGCCCAGCGCCCGCGGGTCGCCGGTCACCACCGCGGCCACGTGGGCGACGATCCA
>JASLEW010000426.1 GCA_030150965.1 Thermoanaerobaculia bacterium
GCGAGCTCCGCCAGCCTCGCCAAGGCTGCTGACGCCGCCCATGCCGCGAGCTCCGTCAGCCTCGCCAACGCCGCTGACGCCGTCGATGCCGTCAACCCCGCCGGGAGCGGCGGCGCGCTGGTGCTGCGCACCGGCGGCGGCGCGGCCGGCGGGGTTGACGGCATCGACGGCGTCAGCGGCGTTGGCGAGGCTGACGGAGCTCGCGGCATGGGCGGCGTCAGCAGCCTTGGCGAGGCTGGCGGAGCTCGCGGCACGGGCAGCATGGGCGCCGGCGGCGGGATTGGCGGCAGCGGCAGGACCGGTGGCATGGGGGGCGCCGGAGAGATCGGCGGAACTGGCAGGATTGGCAGGATCGGCGGGACAGACGGGATCGGCGGGATCGGCGGCAGCCTGCGCCGGGACGCGCGCTTCCGCGGCCACCGGCCGTTCAACTCGCTGCTGGCCTTCGCGGCGCTCGCCACCGCCCACCTGCACCGGCGGCGCTGGGTGGTGGCGAGCAACGAGCGCTCGGCCAGCTTCCCCACCCTGACGCGCGACGGCGTCGAGATCAATCACCAGTACACCAAGTCCTTCGCCTTCGAGGCGCGCTTCGCCGCCTATGCGGCGGAGCTGACCGCGGGCGGTGTCGCGTACTTCAGCCTGCTGCGGCCGCTCTACGAGATCCAGATCGTGCGCATCTTCGCCGGCATGCCGGAGCTTTTCTCCGGCTTCATGAGCTGCAACCGCGGGCTGCGCTCCGGCGCCTGGTGCCTGGCCTGCGCCAAGTGCGCCTGCACCTACCTGCTGCTGTCGGCGTTCCTGCCGCCGCCCGAGGTCGCGTCCATCTTCCGCGCCGCGCCCGCCGAGTCGCCGGCGCTGCGCCGCCAGGTCGCCAGGCTCACCGGCTCCGCCGAGCGGCCCTTCGCCTGCGTCGCCACCCACGGCGAGTGCCGGCTGGCGCTGCATCTCGCCTGCCGCCGCGGCCTCGCCGCCCTGGCCCGGGACAACGGTTGGGACGTCCCCGGCGACGCCGAGGCGGCGGCTCTCCGGGCCGCCTACCTGGACGACCTCACCGGCCCCCACCTCCTGCCCGCGGAGCTGCGCGCCGGCGTGCTGCGCTTCTTTGCCGAGCGCGCGCACGGCGACGGGCGGTGACGGCGATGTTGGAGCTCGACCAGGACGAGCTGCGCCGCAGGCTCCTCGACTACCGCCGGGTGATCGCCGCCGAGACGGCCGCCGGCAGGCCGGCCAGCGATGCCATGCTCGACGCCCGGCGGATGAGCGTGGTGATCCTCTGGATCCTGGGGGAGGCCGACGGCTGCTGGCGCGAGTACGGCCAGGTGGTCGAGGTGGAGCGCCGGCGCGCGCTTGCCCTTCCCGGCGCCGTGCCCGGGCCGGAGCCCTGGTACGGCGCGCCGCTCGGCGGCCGCAGCCTCCTGGTCGACTGCTGGCGCGGCGGCTTCGGCGACCTCATCCAGTTCGTGCGCTTCGCCGCCGGCCTGGAGCGGCTGGACGGCCCGGTCACCCTGCAGACCCGGCCCGAGCTGTTGCGGCTCTTCAGCGGCTCGTTCGGCACCGCCCTGCGCTGGACCGATACGCCGCCCGAGGGGCCGGCGGCCGATCTCGCGACCGCCTATTACGCGCTGCCGGTGCAGCTGCGCTGGGACCTGGCGCAGGTCGAGGCCAGCGTGCCCTACCTGCATCCGCCGGCGGCGCCGCGGGAGCGCTGGCGGGGCCGCCTGGCCGGCTGGCCCCGCCCCTGGGTCGGCCTGTGCTGGACGCGCGAGGAGGTGGACGTGCGCTGCGTGCCGCTCGCCTCGCTGGCCCCGCTGCTGTGCGGCCGGCGGGCGACGTTCTTCAGCCTGCAGAAGGGTGGCCGCGCCGCGGAGATCCGCGGCAGCGGCTGCGCCGAGACGCTGGTGGACCTCGCCGGCGAGCTGGCGACGTTCGATGCGACCGCGGCGATGATGGCCAACCTCGACCTGGTGATCTCGATCGACACCTCGCTCGCCCACCTGGCCGGAGCGCTCGGCCGCCGGACCTGGCTGCTGCTGATGCAGCAGACCGCCGACGGCTGGAACATCGGCCCCACCCGCGACACCGTGCGCTGGTATCCCACCATGCGCCTGCTGCGCCAGGAGAGCCAGGGCGACTGGGGCAGCGTCCTGCGGCAGGTGGGGGAGGGGCTGGCGCGGGATCTCTAGCAAGAAAACGCGTCGCCAAGGCCGCCGCTCTCAGGAGCTCTCCATCGGCGACAGCCGACCCCGAGCTCTGAAGGTGGGCGTGGCGCCCCCTTCCCCCCGGAGGGGTGGGAGGGGGGGTGGGGGACGAGGGGCGGGATGGGGGAGCGATCCGAAAGGCGCTGGCAAGTTGCGCGACACGCCTGAGCTTGGTACTGCCATCCGAAAATACGGTGACGTACCGAGGCCGGCGAGCCGCCGTCCCAGCCAGGTGCGCGACTGAAAGATAGCGGGGACTACGCCGCAAGGAGCGGTCGCGGCTGCCGCCTGTCGCGACACTCCCGGCAGGTCGCAACGTCGCTGGGGCGGTCGGATCGACGGCCGAATGCCACCGTTATTTACGGAAGGCAGTACTTAGTAAGAGGGGCGGGCGGGGTACGCCGCGGCGATCCGCTCGAGCCGCGCCACCGCCGCGCCGACGCCGTCCTCGGCGGCCAGCCGCCGGCCGGCCGCGGCGGCCCGCTCCCGCAGCGGCCCGCTGTCGAGCTCCGCCAGGCGGTCGAGCAGCGGCTGAAGCTCCAGGTCGCGGGCCGGCAGCGGCCGGGGGCCGACTCCCGCGGCCGCCACGCGCGCACCCCAGAAGTACTGGTCGAAGGCGAACGGCACGACCAGGGAGGGAATGCCCGCGCGGAGCGCCGCCGCCGTGGTGCCGGCGCCGCCGTGGTGGACGGCGGCGGCCATCCGCGGCAGCAACCAGCGATGCGGCGCCGCGTCCAGCCGGTAGAGGTCCTTGCCGGCCGAGGCCAGACCCCTGGCGTCGCCGGCGTCCTTGGCGTCGCCCGCGTCGTTGGCGTCGCGGGCGCCGGCCGCGCCCGCCATGCGCAGCACCGCCCGCCGGCCGGTGCGGGCGCAGGCCGCCGCGGCCAGGGCGGCGAAACGCTCGCGCTCTCCGGGGCGGAGGCCGTTGACGCCGAAGTAGACCGGGGGGCTGCCGGCGGCGAGGAACTCCTCCAGCCCCGCCGGCGGGCGCCAGTCCGCCGATTCGTCCAGGAACCAGTATCCCGTGATCGCGATGCGCTCCGGGTCCCAGTCGGCGGGCGGCGGCACCAGCGTCTGGCTGAAGGCGCACAGGGCCGGCAGCCGGCCGGCGGCGGCGCGCTGGAGCAGCGGCCGGCGCCGGACGGGCGGCAGCCCCAGGCCGCGGCGGAAGTCCTCGACCAGGTCGCCCAGGAGCATCCACGCGATGCGCGCGGCGACGCGGTACGACAG
>JASLEW010000436.1 GCA_030150965.1 Thermoanaerobaculia bacterium
ACCCCCGGCCGCTGGGTGCTGCGCCAGCGGCGGCCGGAGGTGCCGCTCAGCTCGGCGGCGACCAGGCGCAGCCCGCCGCCGCGGGCGGCGCGCGCCAGGCCCGAGACCACCGAGCCGGCGGCGGGGCCCTCGCTCACCCCGGCGATCACCACCGTGGGCATCGGCTTGTTGACCGCCACCCGCAGGTAGGAGAGCAGGTCGCCGGACTCGCCGGTCACGCGCCCATGCTCCCGATCACCGGCACGCCGGTGATGTTCTCGGCCTGCGCGCCGCTCGCGACCGTCGGATCGAGGCGCTCGCGCACCGCCGCCGCGGCCATCCCCAGCGCCAGGCTGGCGAGGATGCCGGCCGCGAGCTTCAGCCCCTTCTTCGCCGGCTCCGGGCCCTCGGGTACCTCGGCCGGATCGAGCACGCTGATGTTCACCATCCCGGAGCGGTCGAACGCCCGGTTGAGCCGCGCCTCCTCCTCCTTCTTGAGGTAGTCGAGATAGGCGTCGGCGGCGCTCTTCTGCTCGTTCTCCAGCCGCGTCAGCTGCGGCGTCGCGGTGGCGAGCCGGTCCAGCTGTCCGCGCATCCGCGCCCGCTCGCCGGCCAGCGCCGAGATCCGGGCGCCGAGCGCCGTCGCCTCGGCCTGGCGCTGCACCAGGTCGAGCTCCAGGGCCTGGTAGGTCGGGTTCACCCCGGTCTTGCGCCCCGACTCCTGCACCCTCTGGCCGGCCAGCAGCCGGCGCGTGTCGGCGATCTGGCTATCGATCGACTGCACCATGCTGCTGCCCGGCGTGTACTTGGTGATCGCCTCGCCGCGCTGCATCTCGAGCTGCATCAGCCGGGCGTCGAGCAGGCGGGCCCCCTCGGTCTCGCGGCTGTCCGACTCGGTGGCGATGTTCGGCGGGTGGCGCGCGATCTCCTTTTGCAGGTAGGCGACGCGGGCCTGGGCCTCGGCCCGCTGCGACTCGGCGGCCGCCTGCTCGTTGTCGAGCTGGGCCAGCGCCTTGTGCAGGTCGGCATCGTCGTCGGGGGAGAGCTGCGCGCCGTCGCGCGCGCGGAAGCGGTTCAGGGCCTCGCCGGCCGCCTGCAGCTGGCCGTAGAGCGCGTCGCGCTCCCCCTGGTAGAACCGGCGGGTGTTGGCCTGCTCGTCGAGGCGCGCGATGCGCTCGATGTGCTGCGCCAGCAGCGCGTTGATGAAGCGGGCCGCCCAGCGCGGGTCGGAGCCGCGGTAGGCCACCTCCACCACGTTGGTCTCCTCGATGCGGTTGGCCTCGATGCCGTTCTCCAGCCGGTGCAGCTTGGCCGACTCGGCGGCGGGCGCGAGCGGCCGTGCCGACGGCTCCATCCGGTGCAGCGTCTCCTTGATCAGCTCGGGGCTCGACAGCATGGCGAGCTCCGATTCGATCGCCTTGTCGGGCATGGCGTCGGTGCGCGGTCCGGACATGGCCTTGGCGCCGAGCAGGATGGTGGCGTGGGCGCGGTAGACCGCCGGCGTGCACAGCACCCAGATCAGCGCCAGGAGGCTGCCGCCGAGGGCGACGGCCAGGACCAGCCGGCGCCGGCGCCAGGTGGTCTCCATCAGCGCGAGCCAGGGGATCCCCCCCTCACCCTCTCCGTTCGGCAGTGCATCAGTCGGCATGGCGTCCCTCCGCGGTGTCGAATCGCTGCCGGTCACTGGTTCAATGGCTGCTGCTGCTGCCCTGATTGCCGACGTAGAAGCCGAAGCCGGGGGTGATCGGCAGCAGCTGGCGGATGTATTGATCGACGAACACGTCCAGGTCCGAGATGCGGTTGCGCGGCACGAAGACCACGTCCTGCGCCTGGAGCGTCACGTCCATCCCCGGCGCGGCGCCGCTCGCCACCTGCCGGATGTCGATGGTGCGGCCGATCGGCTTGCCGTCGCCGGCGCCGGCCGGGGCCGGGCGGATCAGCACGATCTGCTGCCGGCGCGCCGTCGGCAGCAGGCCGCCCGCCTCCTGGAGCGCGGCGAACAGGCTCAGCCGGCCGCGCATCTGGATCATCCCGGGCTTGCTCACCTCGCCGCCCACCCACACGCGCTGGGCGCCGAACTCCTTGACGATCACCACGACGTGCGGGCTGCGCAGCTCGCCGGTGAAGCGCCGGGTGAGCTCGGCGTTGAGATCGGCGGGCGACAGACCGGCGGCCTGCACGTCGCCGATCAGCGGCAGCGAGATCGCCCCGTCAGGGCGGATCGGCACGTCCTCGTTCAGCTCGGGGTTGCCGTAGAAGCGGATGCTCAGCAGGTCCCCGGCCATCATCTGATAGGGCGCCGCGGTGGGCGGCGGCAGGGGCTGATCGGTGATGTAGGGTGCGCCCACCGGCGTGTAGGTGGTACAAGCCGCGAGGGCGCCGAGCGCGCCGAGCACCGCGAGGAAGAAGAGCGGAGGCGCCGGCCGGCGGCCGGCGCCTCGGGTGCTGGAGAACTTCGTCGTATGCATGACCGACCCTCTCGGCGGGCCGAAGCGGCCCGCGGCCATGCATAAAAGCAGGATCGGTGCCAGAGGGGCGCGGCACCTCAGCGGACGCGGCCGGCGCGCGGCAGCACGCCGGTGGCGCCGGCGCTGCCGGCGCAGGCGTCGCCCGGCGCCAGCCGGAAGTCGCCGCCCGCGGCGTTGAGGAACTGCGGCAGGCAGGAGCGCGAGGCGGCGTCCTGCCGCGAGGCGCCCTGCCAGGAGGCGAGCGCCGGACAGAGGGTCTGGTTCCAGGTGTAGGCGGCGGCCGGATCGAAGACGTTGCCGTTGGAGCTCCAGGCCACGGGCGCGAAGGCGAGCTGGAAGTTCTGCTGCCCGCTGGTGCCGCCGATGACGTTGTTGTGGAAGGAATAGCTCTGCGCCGGGTAGGAATTGCCGTGCATCACCGTCACCGCGCCGAAACCTGGCCGGGTGAGGTTGCCGAAGGTGGTGTTGCCGATGAACTGGAAGCTCCCGGGATCGGGACCCGAGGCGTTGCCGGCGTCGATGTAGGCCATTCCCTGCCAGCCCGGCAGCGAGGCCAGGATGTTGTTGCTCACCACCACTCCGGCCACCGAGGTGCGCGGATTGGGACCGCCGCCGCTGATCACCACGCCGTTGTTGCCCAGCGTCCACGGCGCATAGGTGTTGACGAAGAGGTTGTGGTCGAAGACCACGCCGTCCACCGGCCGCGCGGCGGCGCCGTCGCAGAAGCCCTGCGCGTAGCCCTGCACGGTGAGGCCGATCTTGAAGTCGTCGATCTCGTTGTTGCGGATCGTCCAGCCGCGGCTGCACTGCGCCGGCACGATGGCGGTCGAGCCGAAGCCGCTGGGATGGGGCACCCAGGTGCCGGGGCGGAGCTGCAGCCGGCTGTCGAGCACCTCGATGCCGGTGATGTAGCCCCACAGCTTCCAGCCGACCGCGTGCGCCTCGGACGCCGGATCGGCGCAGGCCCCCGGCTGGCCGGTGTCGCCGCACGACCGGGCGGTCCAGGAGATGTGCTCGAAGCGGTAGGGGCCGTTCTCGAACAGCGCCGCGCCGCCCGCTCCCGTCGCTCCCGAGCCGCGCACCAGGTAGCCGCCGGCGTTGTCCACCTCGACGTTCTCGATCGCCAGGTGCTGCACCTGGGTGTTGGCGGTGAACAGGTTGAAGACGATGTTGCCGGAGTCGAGCCCCTTGCTCCGGTTGACGTTCTGCACGTCGATGTCGTGGACGTAGATGTGGCTCGCGTTGCCGAAGTTGCCGCCGATGCGCAGAAAGCCGGTCTGGTTGGCGTTGACGCCGGTGCCGTAGTTGCGCACCGTGAAGTGGGCCAGCTCGACGTAGCTGTTCGGGGTGTTGGCGGAGAGCCAGATGGCCATGGCGAGGCCGCTGCCGTCGAGCACCGCCTCGTCGGCCGTGTCATAGGGCGGATAGGAGCCGTTGTGGTTGTAGTCCCAGCCCACCAGCATGGTGGGGTGGAGGGGCAGCTCGAAGGCCCGCGCCTCGCTGCCGCTCTGCGGCTTCAGGTACGTCCCCGGCCGCCCGGAGTCGGCGGTGGTGATGCTCTCCTCGTGGCAGGTGCCGCGGAAGCAGAGGATGTCCGCCGCGTTGGCGCCGGCCGGCGAGGTGCGGTGGTTCCAGGCATAGCCGATGCTGCGGCAGGGATTGCCCGGCGTGCCGCAGGTCGAGCTGTCGGTGCCGGTGTTGCAGCTGATGTAGATCTGATTG
The DNA here is from genome assembly GCA_030150965.1 of Thermoanaerobaculia bacterium. Taxonomy (GTDB): domain Bacteria; phylum Acidobacteriota; class Thermoanaerobaculia; order Multivoradales; family UBA5704; genus JASLEW01. The sequence goes on from JASLEW010000436.1 coordinate 4,170, forward strand.
CGCAGCACGCCGCCGGCGTCCACTCCGCCGGTGCCGCCGTTGCAGATGGCATGGCAGTCGGCCGCCTCG
>JASLEW010000469.1 GCA_030150965.1 Thermoanaerobaculia bacterium
TCCCGCGGCTCCCCCGGCGACGGCCGCCCGGCCGCCCCCGGCGCCGCCCCTGCCCGCCGGGCGGCCGGCGCTCTGCACCGCCAGGAGGACCTGCACCAATGGGTTGCGGGCCAGGTCGCGCTGCGGCTGCAGCTCATCGACCAGCGCCTCGAAGGGGAGGTCCTGGTGGCTGAAGGCGGCGAGCGCCATGTCGCGCACCGCCCCCAGCAGCTGCCGCACGGTGACCCCGGCCGGGACGCCGACGCGCAGCACCAGGGTGTTGACGAAGAAGCCGATGAGGCCCTCGATCTCGGGACGCGTGCGGTTGGCGACCGGCGTGCCGACGGTCAGGTCCTCCTGGCCGCTGAGCCGTGCCAGGAGCGTGGCCAGCCCCGCCAGCAACGCCATGAACAGGGTGACGCCCTCGCCGCGGGCGAGGCGGCGCAGCCGCGCCGCCTCCGCCGGACCGAGCATCAGAGAGCGGCTGGCGCCGCGGAAGCTCTGCACCGGCGGGCGCGGCCGGTCGGTGGGCAGATCCAGGGAGGCGGGTGCGCCGGCCAGGCGCTCCTTCCAGACGGCGAGCTGGCGCGCCAGCACCGCCGGCGGCCAGGCGCGCTGCCAGGCGGCGTAGTCGCCGTACTGGACCGGCAGCGGCGCCGGCCAGGGCCCCCGCCGCAGCACCGCCGCATGGAGCGCCCCGAGGTCCCGCTGCATCACGCCCTCGGACCAGCCGTCCGACAGGATGTGATGCACGGTGAGCAGCAGCACGTGGTGGCCGGCGGCAAGGCGCACCAGCGCCGTGCGTAGCGGCGGACCCGCCGCCAGGTCGAAGGGCAGGACGGCGTCCGCCTGCGCCAGCCGCGCCAGCTCCGCCGCCGCGGCCTCGCCGCCGAGCCGGCCGAGATCGAGCAGCGGCAGGGCCGCCGGCCGCGGCGCTCCGACCTCCTGCCAGGGCTCGCCCTCGGTCTCGCCGAAGCGGGTGCGCAGCACCTCGTGGCGGACGGCCAGGGCGGTGAGCGCGGCGGCCAGGGCCGCCGGATCGAGGGAGCCGCGCAGGTCCCAGGCGGCCGGGATGTTGTAGGTGGCGGTGCCGGGCGCCAGGCGGTCGAGGAACCAGAGCCGCTGCTGGGCGAAGGAGAGCGGCAGGCGGCGCAGCACCGTCCCTGAGGCCGCCGCCCGCGGCGCCCGCGGCAGCGAGGATGCCCCGGGCATCGGCGGCAGGAGCGCCCCGGAGCTCGCGGCGCCTGGCAGCGGCACCAGGGGCGGCAACGCCTCCCCCGCGGCGCCCGCGGCACCTCCGGCACCGTGGCGCGTGGCGGCGATCACCCGCGCCAGGCCCCGCGGCGTCGGGTGCTTGAACAGCTCCTGGACCGGCAGCTCCACGCCCAGGGCCCGCCGCATCCGCGACAGCAGGCGGGGCAGGAGGAGGGAATGGCCGCCGAGCTTGAAGAAATTGTCGTCCGGACCGACCGGCGCCGTCTCCAGCACCTCCTCCCAGATGCTGGCGAGGATCTCCTCGACCGGCGAGTTCGGCGGCGCCGTCGCCGCCGCGGCGCCGCGGGCGGAGGCGCGGCGGTCGATGGCGGCCAGCGCCCCCCGGTCCACCTTTCCACTGGTGGTGAGCGGCAGCGCCGGCAGGGTCACGTAGGCCAGCGGCACCATGTAGTCGGGCAGCCGGCCGTGCAGCGCCGCGCTCAGCTCGCCGGCATCGAGGCGGTGGGCGGCCACCGTCGCCGGACGCGCCGGACGGGGAACCGCGGGCGAGCCCGGGCCGTCCGCTCCGCCGGCGCCCGCGGCCTCGGCGTGGTGACCGGCGACGAAGGCCACCAGGACGCCGTCGAGGACCAGGACCGCCGCCGCCCCCACCGCCGGGTGGCGCAGCAGCGCCGCCTCGATCTCCCCCGGCTCGATGCGATGGCCGCGGATCTTCACCTGCTGATCGATCCTGCCCAGGAACTCGACCTCGCCGTCCGGCAGCCAGCGCGCCAGGTCGCCGCTGCGGTAGAGGCGCTGCCCCGTCCCCGCCGGCGGGAAGGGATCGGGGACGAAGCGCTCGGCGGTCAGGCCCGGGTCCTGCGGGTAGCCGCGCGCGAGGCCGCTGCCGCCGATGAGCAGCTCGCCCGGCACCCCCGGAGGCGCGAGCCGGGGCCCGGCCGTCAGGCGGTCGACGACGTAGAGGCGGCAGTTGGGCAGCGGCCGGCCGATGGGGGGCGCCAGAGCGCCGCCGCGGCGAGCGGCGGACGGCACGGCGGCGGCGGAGCTGAGCACCGTGGCCTCGGTGGGACCGTAGGCGTTGACCAGCGGAAACGGCAGCCCGGCCGGCGGGCGGCGGTGCAATCGGTCGGCGCCGGTCAGCAGGTGGCGCAACGGCGGGAGCGCCGCCCCGGCCGCATCCGGCGCGTCGAGATCGAGCAGCCCCTCGGCGAGCGGCACCGGCAGCCACGAGGCGGTGATCCCCTGCTCCACCATCCAGCCGCGCAGGCCCTCGGGCGCGGCGCGCAGGGCGTCGGGCACGACGCACAGGCAGGCACCCGCCGCCAGGTGCGGCCAGATCTCCCAGACCGAGGCGTCGAAGCCGACGCCGGCCAGTAGCGTGGCGCGGTCGGACGGTTTCAACGCGAAGGTGCGGAGGTGCCAATCGACCAGGTTGGCCAGGCCGCCGTGATGCAGCGCCACCGCCTTCGGCACGCCGGTGGACCCGGAGGTGTGGATCACATAGGCCAGGTTCGCACCGTGCAGAGCGGCCGGCGGGAAGGCCGGAGTCCTCGGGTCCGCCAACCCCGCCGGCCCGGCCGGCCCCGCCACCTCTGCCGATACCGCCAGCCCCGCCGGCCCGGCCAGCCCCACCCGCCCCGCCACCTCTGCTCGCACCGCCAACCCCGCCGGCGCTGCCGGCCCCGCCGGCCCGACCGGCACCAGCCGCCCCGCCACCTCTGCTTGCCCCGCCAACCCCGTGGGCGCTGCGAGCCCCGCCACCGCTGCCGATACCGCGAGCCCCGCCGGCACCGGATCGTCCGGAGACATGCAGCGCAGACCGCGCCCGGCGGCGGCCCTGGCCAGCGCGCCGGGCCGGGCGATCAGCACCCGCACGCGCGAGGCGTCGAGCTGCTGCAGCAGCCGGTCGAGCGGATGGGCGGGGTCGAGCGCCACCTGGACGCCGCCCCCCTGCGCCACCGCCAGCACCGCGAGGACCAGTTGCGGCGAGCGCGGCAGGCAGACGCCGATCCGTGCCTCGGGGCCGGCGCCCAGCTCGCGCAGGCGGCGGGCGAGGCGCCGCGCCCGCCGGTCCAGCTCGCCGTAGCTGACCACCGTGTCGCCCTGCGCCACCGCCGGCGCATGCGGCCGGCGGCGCGCCCAGGCGGCGAACCGCTCGTGCACCCAGGGAGGGCCGGCGGTGGCGGCCCGGGTGTCGTTCCATTCATGGAGCAGCTGGTGGCGCTCGGCCGGCGCCAGCAGCGGCAGCTGCGAGAGCGGCAGCTGCGGCGCCGCGATGCCGGCGGCGAGCAGCGCCGCGCAATGGCCGAGCATGCGCTCGGCGGTCGCCGCGGTGAACAGGGAGGTGGCGAACTCCAGCTCCAGCACCAGCGCCGGTGAGGCCGCCGCGCTCTCCTCTTCCCCCGCCGCCGCCGGCTCCTGCTCCTCGGCGGCCAGCGACAGGTCGAACTTGGCCGCCACGTAGCCGCCCAGGCGCAGGCGGCGCAGGCGCAGGCTCTCCGGCCACCGCACGCGGCGCGCGGAGTTGAGGGCGACCGCCACCTGGATGAGCGGGCTGCGGGCGAGGTCACGCTCCGGCTGGAGCTCCTCGACCAGCGCCTCGAACGGCAGATCCTGATAGGCCAGCGCCCCGAGCGTGGCCTCGCGCACCTCCGCGAGCAGCCCGGAGAAGGGCGGATCGCCGGCCGGGCGCAGGCGCAGCACCAGGGTGTTGACGAAGAAGCCGACGAGCCCTTCGAGCTCGGGGCGGGCGCGGTTCGCCACCGCCGTGCCGATGAGCAGGTCCTCCTGCCCGCTGTAGCGCGCGACCAGCGCGGCAAAGGCGCCGGCCAGGAGCATGTAGGTCGTCACCCCGAGCCGCCGGGCCGCCTGACGCAGCCGCTCGGCCTCGGGCGGCGCCAGGGTCAGGTGGCGGCTGTCGCCGCGGAAGCTCTGCACCGGCGGGCGCGGGTGGTCCGCCGGCAGCTCCAGGGCCACCGGGGCGTCCGCCAGCCGGCGCCGCCAGTAGGCGAGCTGATCGGCCAGCGCCGCCGCCGGCCAGGCGTCCTGCCAGGCGGCGAAGTCGGCATACTGGAGGGGCAGCGCGGCGAGCTGCGGCGCGGCGCCACGCCGCGCCGCCTCGTGCAGCGCCGCCAGCTCCGCGGTCAGCACCCCCTCCGACCAGCCGTCGGCGGCGATGTGGTGCAGGGTGAGGAGGAGCACCTGGCGCCCGCCGCCCGGGCGGACCAGGACGGCGCGCAGCAGGGGGCCGCGCGCCAGGTCGAAGGGCCGGAGCGCCTCGCCATGGGCGATGCGCGCCAGCTCGCGGCGGGCGGCGGCCTCGCCGGCGCCGGCCGGGCGGAGATCGAGGGCGCTCGGAGCTCCAGGACCGCCGGGGGCGCCCGGGTACCCGGGGCCGCCCCGGCTGCCTGGGGTGCCGGGTGCGCCGGGGCTCCCTGGGCCTCGCCAGCTGGCTGAGGTGCCTGGGGCGCCCGGGCACCCGGGGCCTCGCCAGCTGCCTGGGATGCCTGGGGTGCGCGGGCTGCCCGGCGCGACCGGCGCACCGTTGCCGGCCAAGCCGCCGCGGGGGCGCGGCCCGTCCAGGCCGCTCAGGTCGAGGACCGGCAGCGGCACCGGCGCCGCGGGCTGGGGCTCCTGCCACGGCACGCCCTCGGCCTCCACGAAGCGGCTGCGCAGCACCTCGTGGCGGGCCACGAGGGCGGTCAGCGCCGCGGCCAGCGCCGCCGGCCGCGGCGTCCCTTCCAGCTCGTAGGCGAGCGGGATGTTGTAGGTGGGGCTGTCCGGCTCCAGGCGGTCGAGGAACCAGAGCCGCCGCTGGGCGAACGACAGCGGCATCCGCGCCCGCCGCGGCGCCGGCGCGAGGGGAGGCAGCTCGGTCCGCCGCCCGCCCGCCGCCGCCGCGCGGGCGGCCATCGCCGCCTGCGCCAGGGCGCTCACCGTCGGGTGCTCGATGAGCG
>JASLEW010000567.1 GCA_030150965.1 Thermoanaerobaculia bacterium
GCCGCGGCGCTGCGCGCCCGTGGGATCGAGCCCACCCTGGTGCCGGGCGATGGAGGCGGCGAGGCAAGAGCGGCCGGCAACGGCGACTGTGCCCCCGACCAGGCCGGCGGCGGCGAAGCCTCTGCCAGCGCTGCCAGGAGCAGCGGCAGTGGCGAGGCTGGCGGGGCAGGTCGCCGTGAGAGCAGCCAGAGCGCCGCCGGCCTGCTCGCCGCGCTCCTCGGGCGCGTGGGCTGCGGCCAGCGCGTCCTGCTGCCGCAGGCCGCCGATGCGCTCCCCACCCTGCGCCAGGGGCTGCTCGCCGCCGGGGTCTCCGCCGTCGCCGTCACGGCGTACCAGAAACGCCTGCCGGCGGGGGCTGCGGCGCGCGCCGCCGAGCTCTTCACCGGCAGCCCGCTCGGCTGGGTGACCTTCAGCAGCCCGAGCATCGTGCGCCGCTTCGTGCAGCTCCTGGGCGCGGAGTGGGAGGCGCGCCGCAGCGAGCTGCGCGCCGCCTCGATCGGCCCGGTCACGACCGCGGAGCTGCGCCGCCAGGGAATCGAGCCCGCCGCGGCGGCGGCCGAGCCCGGCGACCGGGCGCTGGCGGCGGCGATCGTGGCGGCTTGCGCCTGATCGCCGGCGCGCCTCGTGCGGTAGGCTCCAGCCTCAGCTTCGCGGAGGGACCGTCATGCAAGCAGCCGCCGAGCGCCCGCGCCGCCTGGTCGATCTGAGCCACGTGGTGGAGCATGGGCTGGTGACCTACAGGGGCCTGCCGGCCCCGGTGATCTGCGACTACCTGAGCCGCGAGGCGTCGCGCGAGATCTTCGCCGCCGGGACCGAGTTCCAGATCGGCAAGATCGAGATGGTCGCCAATACCGGCACCTACGTGGACGCGCCGTTCCATCGCTATGCCGGAGGCAGGGACCTGGCCGACCTGCCGCTGTCGTCGCTGGCCGAGCTGGACGCCGTGGTCGTGCGGCCGGACCTCGCCCGCGGCGCCGCCGTCACCGCGGCCGCCCTCGCCGGCCTGGAGGTGCGCGGCAGGGCGGTGCTGATCCACACCGGCTGGAGCCGGCACTGGAACACCGAGCGGTACTTCACCGGGCACCCCCACCTGACCGAGGACGCCGCGCGGCTGCTGCGCGAGCGCGGCGCGACCCTGGTCGGCATCGACTCGCTGAACATCGATTCCCTGGCCGACGGCCGCCGGCCGGTGCACACCATCCTGCTCGGCGCCGACATCCCCATCTGCGAGCACCTCTGCGCGCTCGAGCAGCTGCCCGCCGCGGGGTTCCGCTTCTCCGCCGTCCCGGTCAAGGTGCGTGCCTTCGGCACCTTTCCGGTGCGCGCCTACGCCTCGATTCCCATCCTGGAAGCGGCGGCGGGCCTGGGTTAGAGTGAGCGCCGCCGGGGCGCACGGCCGGGCGACCGAGGTGGCCGGGATGTGCGCGACGGCATCCATTCTCGGCACATGGGAGACCTGGCCGGTGGCTGATGCGGTGCCGTCCGCCCACGAGAGGTTCACCGCGGCGCTCGACGAGGTCGTGGCGCAGGTCAGGGAGGACCGCACCATCCTCGCCGCGATCCTCTGCGGCAGCCTGGCGCACGACACGGTGTGGGACCGCTCCGACATCGACCTCGCGCTGGTGACCGTCGACGACAGGAAGCTCGACAGGACGAGCCTGGCGCTCGCCGCGGGCGGGGTGAACGTGCATGCCTTCCTGATGCCGCGCGCGGAGTTCCGGCAGCTGGTGGAGGGCGCGGTGCGCAACTCCTTCGTGCATTCGCTGCTGGCCAAGGGGCGCCTGCTCTACACCCACGACCCGACGCTCGCCGCCCTGTGCGACGGCCTGGCGGAGATCGGCGAGCGCGACACCGAGCGGCAGCTGCTGGCGGCGGCGATCAGCGCCCTGCCGCCGATCGACAAGGCGCACAAGTGGTTCGTGACCCGCGGCGACCTCGACTACACCGCGCTGTGGATCCTCTATGCCGCCGTGCCGCTGGCACGGATCGAGGTGATCGGCGCCCGCCTGCTCGCCGACCGCGAGGTGATCCTGCAGGCCCTGAAGCTGAACCCGGCCCTCTTCCGCACCATCTACACCGAGCTGCTCAACCGCAGGAAGACCCGCGCCAGCGTGCGCGCGGCGCTCGACGCCATCGACGCCCACCTGGCGCGGCGCGCGGCGGAGCTGTTCCGTCCGGTGATCGATCACCTGCGGCAGGTGGGCGAGGCGCGCTCGGCGACCGAGATCGAGGCTCACTTCCGGCGCAACTTCGATCTCGGCGGGGTGGCCACGGCATGCGAGTACCTCGCCGGCCAGGGGCTCCTCGCGATGGCCTCGATGCCCGTGCGCCTCACCCGGCGGAGCAACGTGCTGGTGCCGGAGCAGGGTTTCGTCTTCGTCGCGGAGCGCACCGGCGCCGGCGGCGCTGACGGCGCCGGCGACGCTGACGGCGCGCATGGCGGCAATCGCGCCGAGCGGGAGAATCGCGCCAATCGCGTGAATCGCGCCGACCGCGCCGACCGCGCCGACCGCGCCGATCATGCCTGAGACCAGGGCGCCGGGCCGGCGGGCGCGCACCACCATCGCCGTGCAGGGCGCGCGCGTGCACAACCTCAAGAACGTGTCGGTGGAGCTGCCGCGCGACCGGCTCATCGTGGTCACCGGGCTGTCGGGCTCGGGCAAGTCGAGCCTGGCCTTCGACACCATCTACGCCGAGGGGCAGCGGCGGTACATGGAGTCGCTGTCGAGCTACGCCAAGCGGTTCGTCTCCCAGGTGGCGAAACCCGACGTGGACTACGTCTACGGGCTGTCGCCGGTCATCTCGATCGAGCAGAAGACGGTCGGCAGCAACCCGCGCTCCACCGTCGGCACGATGACCGACATCGCCAGCTACCTCAACCTGCTCTACGCGACGATCGCCGAGCCGCACTGCCCGCGCACCGGCGAAGCGGTGCCCAGCCGGACGTCGAGCCAGATCCTGGAGGCGGTCCTGTCGCTGCCCGCCGGCGCCGAGGTCGAGCTGCGGGCGCCGGTGTTCAAACAGTACGGCGAGGAGCTGGACTTCGTGCTGACCGAGGTGCGCAAGAAGGGCTGCCGGCGGCTGTACGTCGACGGCCGGCCGGTGGACCTCTCGGCCCAGCTCGAGCTCGACGAGGCCCAGGTCGGCGACATGGACGCGGTGGTGGACCGGTTGATCGCCGGACCCGGGCACGAGAAGGCGATCAGGGCGGGGATCGCCGCCGCGCTCCTGGTCGGCGACGGCCTGCTGCAGGTGCAGGTCGTCGGGGGCGCGAGCCGTGCCGAGGCGGCGCGCTTCTACGGCGCGCTGTGCAGCCGGACGCACCATTTCGTCTACGGCGACGTCCTGCCCGAGTACTTCATGTTCAACAACCCGGAGAGCGCCTGCCGGACCTGCGGCGGACTCGGGGTCCACAAGCTGACCCATCCCGAGCTGCTGGTCCCCGACCCGCGGCGCAGCATCGCCGGCGGCTGCTTCGTGCGCGAGGCATTCCACTACAACCCGGACACCTGGAACGGCAGGTTGATGTACAGCCTGGCCCGGGCGCTCGGTTTCGCCCTCGAAACGCCCTGGGAGAAGCTGCCGGAGACGGCCCGCAACGCGATCCTCTACGGGCTCGACGGCAGGAAGATCGTCCTCCAGGCGCCCCCGGGCGCCAAGACCGCACGCGAGGACGCGGTGGGCAAGGAGGTCGGCTACGGCGGCATCGCGCGCTGGATCGAGCGCAGCTACCGCCGCTACCGCCAGCGCGGGCTGGCCAACTCCGGCATGGAGGCGTGGCTCGACAAGGTGATGGTGGAGCACACCTGCCCCGACTGCCGCGGCGCGCGGGTGCGGGCGACGCGGCTGCTGTTCACCATCGCCGGCAGGGACCTCCACCAGGTGGGGCAGCTGCACTTCGACGAGCTGCGGGCGTTCCTCGATCGTCTCGAGCCGGCGGGCCGCGGCGCCGACGCGGGCCGGCAGGTGCTCGACGAGATCCGCGGCCGGTTGGACCTGCTGCTCGGCATCGGCCTCGACTACCTGAGCTTCAACCGCCGCGCGAGCACGCTGTCGGGCGGCGAGTCGCAGCGCATCCGGCTGTCGACGCAGATCGGCTCGGGCCTCATGGGGATGCTCTACGTGCTCGACGAGCCGAGCATCGGCCTGCACCCCAAGGACAACGTGAAGATGATCGCCACCCTGGAGAGCCTCCGCGACCTCGGCAACACGGTCATCGTGGTGGAGCACGACGAGGACACCATCCGCGCCGCCGACCACGTCGTCGAGATGGGGCCGGGGCCCGGCGTCCACGGCGGCGAGGTGGTGGTGCAGGGGAGCCTCGACGACGTGCTGGCGTGCGCCGCCTCGCCGACCGGACAGTTCCTCTCCGGCCGGCGCCGCATCGAGATGCCCGGGCGCCGCCGCCAGGGCAACGGCAGGACGCTCACGGTGCACGGGGCGCGGGAGAACAACCTCAAGGGCGTGGACGTGCGCTTCCCCCTGGGGACGCTGGTGGCGGTGACCGGCGCCTCGGGCTCGGGCAAGAGCACGCTGATCAACGAGATCCTCTGGAAGGCGCTGTGGAAACGGCTGGTGGACACGCGCACGCTGCCCGGCGAGCACGACGGGCTGAGCGGCGCCGAGCACGTGCAGAAGGTGGTCAACATCGACCAGTCGCCGATCGGGCGCAACAGCCGGTCGAATCCTGCCACCTATGCCGGCTTCTACGATGCCATCCGCGACCTGTTCGCCGGGGCGCCCCTGGCGGTCGAGCGCGGGTACAGGTCCGGGCGGTTCAGCTTCAACGTCAAGGGCGGGCGCTGCGAGGAGTGCCAGGGCGAGGGGGTGATCACCACCCAGCTCTATTTCATGCCCGACGTCGAGGTGACCTGCGGCGGCTGCAAGGGGGCGCGCTTCAACAGCGAGACGCTGGACGTGACGGTGCGCGGCAAGACCATCGACGACGTGCTCAACATGCCGCTCGAGGAGGGCGTCGCCTTCTTCGCCGCCGAGCCGGCCGTGGGCAGGAAGATCCAGGTGCTGTGCGACCTGGGTCTCGGCTACCTCACGCTGGGCCAGTCGGCGACCACGCTGTCCGGCGGCGAGGCCCAGCGCGTCAAGATCGCCACCGAGCTGAGCAAGCTCCAGCGCTCCAAGCACACCGTCTACATCCTGGACGAGCCGACCACCGGCCTGCACCTGGCGGACGTCGAGCGCCTGCTGCAGTCGCTCAACCGCCTGGTGGACGCGGGGCACACCGTGGTGGTGATCGAGCACCATCTCGACGTCATCAAGACCGCCGACCACGTGATCGATCTCGGTCCGGAGGGCGGGCACGCCGGCGGCGAGGTGGTGGCGACCGGCACGCCGGAAGAGCTCGCGGCCTGTCCCGCGTCGCACACCGGCCGCTACCTCGCGGCCCATCTTCGCCGCTGACGGCCGCGCCCGCGGCCGGCGCGCGAGATCACCCTCAAGGCCCAGCGGTCCCCGCCGTCTCGGCGGGCGACGCGGCGCGCCGCACCAGGTCCTCGACGACGCGGAGCGCCAGGCCGTCGCCCTCGGCCTGGCGGAAGACGGCGCTCATCGCGCCGGCACGGGCCCTGAACGCGGGGTCCTCGAGGACCCTGTCCACCAGGCTCAGGATCTTGCCGGGGTCGGCAGCGGAGCCGACGCCGCGCAGGCCCAGGCCGTGATACACGATCCTGGTCGCGTTGTCCCCCTGATCGAAGGCCATGGGAAAGACGATCATCGGCACGCCGAAGTAGATGCACTCCTTGACCGTGCCCAGCCCGCCGTGGGTGATCATCGCCGCGGCTCTCTCCAGCACGGCCAGCTGCGGCACCCATTCCACGGCGACGACGTTGGGCGGCAGGTCCGCGAGCGCCGGGTCGCTGAGAAAGACCGGACCGGGGGCCAGGAGCAGCTGCCACCGGGGCCGCTCGCGGGCGGCGCCGACGACCGCCCGGAAGAATGTCGCGGCCTCCGGGTAGTCCTGCGGATGGCTGCCGAGCGAGCAGTAGACCAGCTGCTTCGACCCGTCGAGGGGAGGGAGCGGCGAACGCCCGGCCTCCTGCCGCTCGAGGTCGATGAACGCCTCGACGTAGTGCCTGTCCGGCCTCGCCGCGAGATGCGGGAACTCGAAGGCCCGCGGGCAGAGGACCAGCTCGGTTCTCCGGACCTCGGGCCGCGGACCGGGACCGATCATGTTGAAGCGGATCTCGCTCAACGTGGACGCGATCACGGCGTGCGTCAGGCCCAGGCGCAGCGCCACCTGGGCCAGGTCCTGGAGCACCTGATCGATCAGCAGCACGTCGGGCGCGGCCTGCTGGATCGCGGCGACGATGCCGGCCACGAGCGACGCCGGGTCCGCTCCCCCGCCGATCAGGGCCTGCAGATAGTGGAGCCGCAGCTCGGCCATCCTCTTCAGCGTGCCCCGCGGGCATTCGGCGCTGAAGACCGGCACGAAGCCCATCTGCTGGGCCCGCACGTGCTCCTCCAGATCCGGCAGCGTGAGATAGGACACCTGGTGGCCCCGCCGTGCCAGCTGCCGCGCCAGCTTGAGCGTCGGGTTGATGTGCCCCATCTCGGGGAGCGGCAAGAAGGAGATCCTGGCCACGGTGCCGATGGCGCCCTTCGTTCTCGCGAGGCGCACAAGCCTTACGAGAGCGCCGCCGGATTCTACTCCGAGCCGGGAAGCTCCACGGCCCGGCCTCTTCGCTATACTGGCGGCTCCTGCGCACGCGAGGAGGAACCTGTCGATGGAAGCGAACCGCCGCACGCCGCACCACCCGGGCACGAGCTCCGGCCGGAGACCGCACCGGCCGCGCCTTTCCGCCCTCAGCCGGGCGGCCCTCGCCCAGGCGCTGGCCATGGCCGCGGCGCTCGCCGCGGGC
>JASLEW010000577.1 GCA_030150965.1 Thermoanaerobaculia bacterium
GCGGCCGGCGAGGTCGACGAGCGGCAGGACGCGGCGCCGCGGCGGCGCCACCTCCTGCACCGGCTCCGCCTCGCGCAGCACGAAGGTGGTGCGCAGGACCGCGTGCCGCCGCACGATCGCGGCCAGCGCCCCGGCGAGCGCCGTGGCGTCGAGCGCGCCCTGGAGGCGCAGCGTGTAGGGCATGCTGTACGAGGTGCTGCCGGGCACCAGGCGGTCGAGGAACCAGAGCCGCTGCTGCGCAAAGGAGAGCGGCACCCGCCCGGCCGCGGTGGCCGCCGGGGTGCCGCGCCCGAGCGGCGGCACCGCCGCGGCGGCGGTGTCCCCCAGACGCTGCAGCACCAGGCGCGCGAGCTGCGCCACGGTCGGCGCCTCGAAGAGCGCGCGCACCGGCAGCTCGACCTGGAAGACGTCGCGGATGCGCGACTGCACCTGCATGGCGAGCAGCGAGTGGCCGCCGGCGGCAAAGAAGTCGTCGTCGCGGCCGATCCGCGGCACGCCCAGCACCTGGCACCAGATCTCCGCCACCAGCTCCTCGCCCGCCGAGCGCGCCGCGCCGTCCGCCGCGCTCCCGGGTGGCGGCGCGCCCGCTCCGGCAGGCGCCCAGCGGGCCAGCGCCGCGCGGTCGAGCTTGCCGTTCGGGGTGCGCGGCAGCGCCGCCAGGGGCACGACGAACCGCGGCACCATGTACTCGGGCAGCCGGCCGCGCAGCGCGGCCTGGATCCCGGCCGCCCCGTCCCAGCCCACGACGGCGGCCGGGGGTGGCGGCAAGGAGCTGCCGGCGATGGCGCCCGATGGACCGCCGCCGCTGGCGCCGCCCAAGGAGTTTCCGCTTGCGACGCCGCCCGAATGACCACCGCTTGCGACGCCGCCCGATAGACTGCCGCTTGCAGCCCCGCCCGATAGACTGCTGTTTGCAGCGCTGCCCGAGAGACTGCCGCCCGGGGCACCTCCCAGGGGGCTCGCGGCGCCATCCAAGGGATTGCTGCTCCCGTTGACGGCGGCCGGCTGGTGGGCCGGCGCCGCCGGCACCACGAAGGCCACCAGCCGGGCCTCGCCGCCGGCCGGCTGCTGCAGGGCCGCGGCCGCCTCGGCCACGCCGGGGGCGGCGGCGAGCGCGGCCTCGATCTCGCCCAGCTCGATGCGGAAGCCGCGCAGCTTGATCTGCTGATCCACCCTGCCGAGGAACTCCAGCCGGCCGCCGCTGCGCCAGCGCGCCAGGTCGCCGACGCGGTAGAGGCGCGCACCCGGCTCGCCGTCCGGGCGGGCGAACGGGTCGGGCAGGAAGCGCTCGGCGGTGAGGCCGGCGCGGCGGTGATAGCCGCGGGCGAGCCCCGCGCCGCCGATGTACACCTCGCCCGCCACCCCGAGCGGCACCGGCCGCATGGCGGCGTCGAGCAGGTGGAGGCGTGCGCCGGCGATCGGCGGCCCCAGGGGCACGGGGACCTCGCCGGCCCCCACCCGGCCGGCGGCCGACCAGATGGTGGTCTCGGTCGGGCCGTAGAGGTTCCACAGCTCCCGGCCGTGGCCGGCCAGCTCCGCCGCCAGGTCCGGCGGCAACGCCTCGCCGCCGCACCACACCGCGAGCCGCCGCCAGTCCCGCCGATCATCGAGGCCGCTCGCCAGCAGCAGGCGCCAGGTGGCCGGCGTCGCCTGGAGGCAGGTGGTCCGGCTCTCGGCCAGCCGCCGCGCCAGCGCCTCGCCGTCGCGCACCGTCCCCTCGCCGGCCAGCACCAGCCGCGCGCCGGTCAGGAGCGGCAGGAAGATCTCCAGCACCGAGATGTCGAAGGAGAAGGTGGTGACCGCGCAGAGCCGGTCTCCGGCGGTGAGGCCCGGGCGCTCGGCGAGGGCGCTGAGGACGGCGCACACCGCCCGGTGAGGCACCATGACTCCCTTGGGCCGCCCGGTCGAGCCCGAGGTGTAGAGCACGTAAGCGAGGCTCTCGGGTGGCACCGGGGCCAGGCCCGCGGCGCCGCGCGGCAGGAGGGAGCCGCGGCCCAGGAGCACGGGACGCAGATCGAGACCGCCGAGCTTCTCGCGCCAGGCGGCGTGGAGCGCGGGCTCGGTGACCAGCCAGCGCGCCCCGGCGTCGGCCAGCACCAGCCTCACTCTCTCCTCGGGGTACTCAGGATCGAGCGGCAGATAGGCGCCGCCGGCCGCCAGGACGCCGAGCATCGCGGCCACCGCCGCGGCCGAGCGGCGGACCAGGAGCGCCACCACGCGATCGGTGGCCACCCCCGCCGCCCGCAGCTCGGCGGCCAGCGCGGCGGCCGCGGCGAGGAGCCCGGCGTAGGTGAGCGTGGCATCCTCTCCATCCACCGCCACCGCGTCCGGCGTCCGCGCGGCGCGCTCGGCCACCAGGTGATGCAGGCCGCGGAGCCCGCCGCCGGCCGGGTGCAGCGGTCCGCCGTCGCTCCACTCCAGCTCCACCTGCTGGCGCTCGGCCGGCGACAGCAGGGCGAGCGCCGGCAGCGGCCGGTCGATGTGCTCCAGGGCGTCGGTGGCGAGGGTCAGGAAGGCCCGGGCGAACCGCGCCGCGGTCGCCGCGTCGAACAGCTCCGAGTTGTGCTCGAGGACCGCGTCGAAGCCGCCGGCGCGCTCCGAGACCGCCAGCGTCACGTCGAACTTGGAGCTCTCGCCGTCGAACTTGTAGGGAAGCTGCTCGACGCCCGGCAGCGCGGGCACGTCGAGCAATCCCGGATTGAGGTAGAGGAAGGTGAGCTGGGTGAGCGGCATGCGGCCCAGGTCGCGCGCCGGATGGACCATCTCGACCACCTGGCCGAAGGGCACCTCGCGGTGCGAAAAGGCGCCGACCACCGTCGTGCGGACGCGGCGCAACGCCTCGCGGACATCGAGGCCGGGGGGCGCGTGGAGGCCAGAGGAGCCGGGAGGGCCGAGGAAGCCGGGAGGGCCAGAGGAGCAGGGAGGGCCGGGGGAGCCGGGGGAGCCGGGAGAACCGGCAAGGCCGGGGGCGCCCGCGGGGCCGCCCGCGCTGGCACGACCGGCCGGAGCAGCCGGAGCAGCCGGAGCGGCTGGAGCAGCCGGAGCAGCCGGAGCGGCAGGAGCTGCTGGAGCGGCAGAAGCAGCCGGAGCAGCCGGAGCGGCCGGAGCGGCCGACAGGTCGGTGTAGAGCGCGAGCTGGTTGAGGAAGAAGCCGAGCAGGGGCTCCAGGTCCGGGTGCTCGCGCAGCGCCAGGGGCGAGCCGATCACCACCCGCTCCTGGCCGGCGAGCCGCATCACCAGGACCTTGAAGAGGGTCAGGAAGAGGATGAACAGGGTGACGCCCTCGCGCCGCGCCGCCTGCCGCGCCAGGGCCGCCAGGGGAGAGGGCAGCGCGAGGTAGTGGCGGCGGCCCTCGCCCCGCTGCCAGGACGGCCGCGGGTGGTCGAGCGGCAGCTCGGTGACCTGCGGCGCGCCCTCGAGGTGCCGGCGCCAGTAGGCGAGCTGCTCCCCCAGCTCCTGGCCGCCCAGGCGCCGCCGCTGCCAGATCGCATAGTCGGCGTACTGCACGGCGAGCGCCGGCAGCCGCGCGGGCTCGCCGGTGAGCGCCGCCCGGTAGAGCAGCGTGATCTCGCGCTGGAGCGAGTGGAACGACACCCAATCGATGATGATGTGGTGAAAGGAGTAGACCAGGATCTGCTCGCCGCCGGTCAGCCGCACCAGGCCGACGCGCAGCAGCGGCAGGCGGTCGAGCGCGAACGGCGCCTTGAGCAGGCGGGTGACCGCGCGGTCGGCCGCGGCGGCGCGGACGGCGGCGGGCAGGCCGCGCAGGTCGATCTCCGCGGGGCCGGGAGCGAACGGCGGCTCGACCACCTGGACCGCCTGGCCGCCGGCGAGGACGAAGCGGGTGCGCAGCGCCTCGTGGCGCCGCAGGACCGCCGCCAGAGCGTGGCCCAACCTCCCGGCGTCGAGCGTGCCGCGGTACCGGATGGCGGTGTAGATGTTGTAGAACGGGCTCGCCGGATTGAGGCTGTGGATGAAATAGATCCGCTCCTGGTCGATCGACAGCGGGCAGGGGTCGCCCTCCCGCCGCCGCGGGACCGGCGGCAACGCTTCCCGGGCGGGCGGCGGGCCGGCCACGATGGCGCCGGTCGCAGAGGGGGCGGGCGGCGCCGCGGCGCCAGGCGCCGCATCCACCGGCGCTTCGTCCACCGGCGCCAGGTCGAGCTTGAGGCGCCGCGCGCGCAACGCCAGCAGCTCGCGTTGCGCCGGCGACAGCGACGCCAGGCGCGCCGCGAGGTCGGTCATCCGCCGGCACCCTGCTCGACCCGCAGCAGGCGCTCGGCCTCGGCGTCCGAGACCGCCTCGACCTCGGCAAGCAGCCGCGCCAGATCCTCCGCGGCGCCCCTGCCGGACGTGGGCCCGCCGGCGGGCGCCCTGCCGCCTCCCGCGGCCGCGCTCTGCCGCCGGTCGATGCCCAGCGCCAACTCGGCGACGGTCGGTGCCTCGAAGAAAGCGCCGATCGGCAGGTCCACCGCCAGGCGCGTGCGGATGCGGGTGAGGATCTGGATGGCCAGGAGCGAGCTGCCGTCGAGCTCGAAGAAGCTGTCGTTGACGCCGACCGGGAAGCCGAAGGCGTCCTCCCAGAGCGCGCACAGCTCCGCCTCGGTCGGCGTGGCGGGGGCCTGGAACGGGGTCTCCAGGTCGGGCCGCGGATGGCGGGCGGCGGCGGGAGCCGTGCCGCCGAGCGCCGCGAGGCTGCCGCCGTGCGACGTCTCCAGCCCGGCGAGCACCGCCGGCAGGCGGCGGCCGGCCACCAGCACCCGCGGCAGGCCGCTGCCGACGGCGCGCTCGAAGAGCCCGGCCATCTCGCCGCCGGTGATGCCGAAGGTCTCGCGCGTCTCCGCCAGCAGACGCCGCACCTCGGTCGCGAGGCCGGCGGCGGTGTCCGGCTCGGGCACCTCCCAGTGGAACGGATCCCAGGCGAGGCTCACCACCGGCAGGGTGCCCGCGGCGTGGAGCTGAGCGGCCAGGGCATCGACGAAGGCGCTGCCGGCGGCGGCCGCCACCTGTCCGATGCCGCCGAGCAACCCGGCGGTGGACGAGAGCAGGGCCAGGAAATCGATGCCGGGGGCAGCCACCTCCGCCACCGCCGCCACCAGAGCGCGCGTGGCCGCGACGGCCGGGGAGAGCACCGCCTCCAGCCCCTCCCGGCCGGCGAAGGCGATCAGGCCGGGGGTGGGTGCCGCGGCATGGTGGATGACGCCGTGGAGCTCACCGTGGCGGTCCAGCGCCCGGCGCACGGCGGCGGCCGGAGCGCCGGGGTCGGCGGGGTCGGCCGGCACGACGAGCAGATCGCCGGCCCGCTCGGCAAGCCGCTCGACGCGGCCGGCGAGGGCCGGCGGCAACGCCTGCGGCACGAGCAGCACGAGCCGGGCCGCGAGGGAGGCGGCGAGGTGCTCGGCGAGGCACACGGCGCTCGGGGCGCTGCAGCCGCCGATCAGGTAGACGCCGCCGCGCCGCAGCCGCGGCCGCTCGGCAGGCCCGATCCGCCGCGCTTCGAGCGTCGGCAGCCAGCGGTAGCGTCCACGATGGGCGACGACGGCGGGCGCCGGCGCGCCCGGCGCGACGGCGGCGGAGACCTCGGCGATCAGCTCGGCGGCGAGGCCGGCGAGCCGGTCGGGGGTGGCCGGCGCCGGCAGCTCGACGTCGATGGCGCGGCAGGTGACCTCCGGCACCTCCTGCGCGATGACCCGGCAGGCGCCCAGGAGCAGCGCGCCGTGGGGACAGAGCGCCTCGAGGCCGGTCACCTCCTGCACCTGGTCGGTGACCACCGCCAGGGTCACCGGCACCCCGGGCGGGCGCTCCCCCAACGCCTGGGCGAGATGGAGGAGGCTGAAGAAAGGGGCGGCCGGGTCCGGCAGGGCGCGCTCGACCGCCGGAGCGGCCCCGGGAGAGGTGGGAGCCGCGGGAGCGGCGGCCGCGGGAGAGGTTTCAAGGACCGCGACCACCGGCGGGGTGACGGAGAAGGCCACCGCCGGAAACGCCGCGGGAGCCGCGGGTGGGACGTCGCCTGCCGCGATGCTCCACAGGTGGACGATCCGCCCGGGCAGCCCGCCGTTCCGTCCCAGGTGGCGGAGCAGGCTGCCATGGTCCTCGCGCCGGCCGGCGGCGATCCGGAAGGGTCCCCCAGGGGCGGCCGGCGCCTGGAAGCGGTCTCCCGGCACCACCCGCACGACCTCCTGGCCGCCCTGTTCAAGGCGGCGCGCCATGGCCTCGCCCAGGCCCCACGGATCGAGGAAGAGGAGCCAGGGGCCCGAGGCGTCCGGCGGCGCCGGCGGCGCGCCGTTCGCAGGCGCGGCGGCACGGGCCCCTGGCTCCTCTTCCTCGATCCGTGGGGCCTGGGCGAGGCCATGGCGCGCCGCCTTGAACAGGGCGGCCAGGAGGTCGTGCGGGTGGTGCC
>JASLEW010000592.1 GCA_030150965.1 Thermoanaerobaculia bacterium
GGGATCGGCGGCGGGCCGGTGGGACGGCGCCCAGCGCGGATCCGGCGGCTCAGCGCCGGGCGAGGCGCAGCTGGGCGCGGGCGCTGGCCAGGGCCCGCTCGCGCGCGGCGTGGTCGGCCTCGGTCGTGCCCTTCATCGCCAGGGCCTCGGCGAGCGCCCGCTCGGCGGCGGCGCGGTCCAGCTGCTCCGGCTCCCTGGCCACCTCGGTGAGGATGGTCAGCCGGTTCTCGACCATCTGCGCGAAGCCGCCGGCGACGAAGAAGGTGCGCTTGCCCTGCGGCGAATCGACGCGCAGCAGGCCCGCGCCCAGGCGGTAGAGCATCGGCGCGCGGTTGCGCAGCACGCCCAGCTCGCCATCGTGGGCCGGCAGCGCGGCGAAGGTGGCCTCGGTCTCGAGCACCGCGCGCTCGGGGGTGATGACGCTCAGCTGAAAGGTTTCCGCCATGACCTACTTCTCCAGCGCCTCGGCCTTGGCCGCCGCCTCCTCGATCTTGCCCACGTACATGAACGCCTGGTCCGGCAGGTGGTCCCACTTGCCGTCGCACAGCTCCTCGAACGAGCGGATGGTGTCCTCGCGCGAGGTGTAGTTGCCGGCGAAGCCGGTGAACTGCTCGGCGACGTAGAACGGCTGCGACAGGAAGCGCTCGATCTTGCGCGCGCGGCGCACGATCACCTTGTCGTCCTCGGACAGCTCCTCGATGCCGAGGATGGCGATGATGTCCTGGAGGTCCTTGTAGCGCTGGAGGATCTGCTGCACCCGCCGCGCCACCGCGTAGTGGCGCTCGCCGATGTACTCGGGCGAGATGATGCGGCTGCTGGAGGCGAGCGGATCGACCGCCGGATAGATGCCCTTCTCGGAGATGCTGCGCTCCAGGTTGACCGTGCTGTCGAGATGGGTGAAGGCGGTGGCCGGCGCCGGGTCGGTGTAGTCGTCGGCCGGCACGTAGATGGCCTGGATGCTGGTGACGGCGCCGCGGTTGGTGGAGGTGATGCGCTCCTGCAGCTCGCCCATCTCGGTGCCCAGCGTCGGCTGGTAGCCGACCGCCGAGGGCATGCGGCCGAGCAGCGCCGACACCTCCGAGCCCGCCTGCGAGAAGCGGAAGATGTTGTCGACGAACAGCAGCGTGTCGGCGCCGGTCTGGTCGCGGAAGTACTCGGCCATGGTGAGCGCCGAGAGCGCCACGCGCAGGCGCGCGCCGGGCGGCTCGTTCATCTGGCCGAAGACCATGACCGTCTGATCGATGACCCGCTTGCCGGTGTCGCCGATCTTCGCCTCCTGCATCTCCAGCCACAGGTCGTTGCCCTCGCGCGTGCGCTCGCCGACGCCGGCGAAGCACGAGTAGCCGCTGTGGAAGCGCGCCAGTCGCGCGATCAGCTCCTGGATGATGACCGTCTTGCCGACGCCGGCGCCGCCGAACAGGCCGGCCTTGCCGCCGCGCACCAGCGGGCAGAGCAGGTCGATGACCTTGATGCCGGTCTCGAACAGCTCGGTCTTCGACGACAGGTCCTTGAGCTCCGGCGGCTCGTGGTGGATGGGCCGCCGGGTCTCGACCGCCACCGGCCCGAGGCCGTCGATCGGCTCGCCGACCAGGTTGAAGACGCGGCCGAGGGTCTGCTCGCCGACCGGCACGGTCACCGGCCCGCCGGTGTCGAGGATGTCGGCGCCGCGCGTCAGGCCGTCGGTCGAGCCGAGCGCCACGGCGCGCACCTGGCCGCCGCCGAGGTGCTGCGCCACCTCGCACCACAGCGTCTCCTGGTGGTGCTCGCCGAGGACGGTGCGCTGGATGTCGACCCGCAGGGCGTTGTAGATGCCCGGCAGCTTGTCGGGCGAAAAATGGGCATCCAGGGTGGAACCGATGACCTGCGTCACTTTGCCGATATTTTGGTTTTCCATCGCTAGTTCCGATCCGATCTGTGGGTCAGCGGGCGAGCGCGGCAGGCCCGCCGCTCAGGACAGCGCATTGGCGCCGCCCACGATGTCCAGCAGCTCCATGGTGATCTGGGTCTGACGGGCGCGGTTGTACTGCCGCGACAGGGCGCGGATCATGTCGCCGGCGGCGTCGGTCGCCGCCTTCATCGCGACCATGCGCGCCACCTGCTCGGAGACCAGGGCGTCGTTGAGCGCCTGGAACAGGCGCACGCGGATGATCGCCGGCAGCAGCTCGTCGAGCAGCTCCCGCGGGCTGGGCGAGAACTCGTAGTCGATCGACCGCGCCGGGGCCTGCGGCTCGCCTTTCTCCCTGTCGGCCGCGGCGGGCCGGCCGCCGTGCTCGGCCGCCTGCGCCCCGCCCTCGCCGCCCGGCTGCCGCAGCGGCAGCAGCTGCACCACCTCGGGGCGCTGCTGGCCCGCCGAGACGAAGCGCATGTAGGCGACGTGGGCCGAGCCGATCTCGCCCTTGAGGAAGCGGTCGATGAGCGCGTTGGCGAGCGGCTCGATCTGCTCGAACTTCGGCCGGTCGCCGAAGGTCGGCGTCTGCTCGGCCAGCGGCCGGCGCAGGAAGCGGAAATAGCCGATCCCCTTCTTGCCGACCATGTGCACCTGGGTCTCGATGCCGGCCGCCGTCCGCTCGTCGATGTGCGCCAGCGCGGCGCGCAGCACGTGCGCGTTGTAGCCGCCTGCCAGGCCGCGCGAGTTGGTCAGCACCACCAGCGCGCCGCGCTTGACGTCGTCGTGGGTGGCGAGCAGCGGATGGTCCACGTCGCCCGCCGCCCGCGACAGGTCGGCCACCAGCTCGGTCAGCTTCTGGGTGTAGGGCTTGGTGGCCATCGCCCGGTTGAACGCCGCCTGGAAACGCGCCGTCGCGATCAGCTGCATGGTGCGCGTGATCTTGCGGATGTTGCGCACCGACTTGCGGCGCTTCACCAGCTCTCTTCGATTCGCCATCCGTCCGCTCCGCTCCGTCGCCCCGGCGCCGCGCTCACTTGAACTGCGTCTTGAAGTCGCGGACCACCTGCTTGAGCTTGTCGGCCAGCTCGTTGCTCAGCTCGCCGCTCTTGGTGATCTGCTCCAGGATGTCGCCGTGCTCGTCGCGCACGTGGGTGAGCATCGCGGCCTCGAAGCGCGCCACGTCCCTGACCGCCAGGTCGTCGAGCAGCCCCTGGGTGCCGGCGAAGATGCTCACCACCTGCTCGGCCATCGAGAACGGCTGGTACTGCGGCTGCTTGAGCAGCTCCACCATGCGCTGGCCGCGGTCGAGCTGGCGCTGGGTGGAGGCGTCCAGCTCGGTGCCCAGCTGGGCGAACGCCTCGAGATCGCGGAAGGCGGCGAGGTCGAGGCGCAGCGAGCCGGCGACGCGCTTCATCGCCTTGCGCTGCGCGTTGCCGCCGACGCGCGACACGCTGATGCCGACGTTGACCGCCGGCCGCACGCCGGCGAAGAACAGATCGGGCTCGAGGTAGATCTGGCCGTCGGTGATCGAGATCACGTTGGTCGGGATGTAGGCCGAGACCTCGCCCTCGAGCGTCTCGATCACCGGCAGCGCGGTCATCGAGCCGCCGCTGTCGGGGAAGCGGTGCACCCGGTAGCGATCGCGGTCGGGCAGGCTGGCCAGCCAGGTCTCGGCCTTCTTCCTGCCGTGCGGGCGGTGGAACAGGCCGTTCGCATCGTCGGGCCGCTGGTCGAGCGGCGCCTCCAGCCCCTGCGGATGCACCTTGGCGGCGCCGCGGTCGCGGCTGTCCTCGGGGGTGTCCCTGGGCACCACGGCGAACTCCTCGCGCAGCTTGACGCTGCGCTCCAGCAGGCGCGAGTGCAGGTAGAACACGTCGCCGGGATACGCCTCGCGGCCCGGCGGCCGGCGCAGCAGCAGCGACAGCTGGCGGTAGGACTGCGCCTGCTTCGACAGGTCGTCGTAGACCACCAGCGTCGCCCGCCCCTCCTGATACATGAAGTACTCGGCCATCGCCGCCCCGGCGTAGGGGGCGATGTACTGCAGCGGCGAGGGATCGGCCGACGACGCCACCACCACGATGGTGTAGTCCATGGCGCCGTTCTCGCGCAGCTTGTCGATCAGGCCGGCGACCGTCGACTCCTTCTGCCCCACCGCCACGTAGACGCAGATCACGTCGCCGCCGCGCTGGTTGACGATGGTGTCGAGCGCCACCGCGGTCTTGCCGGTCTTGCGGTCGCCGATGATCAGCTCGCGCTGGCCGCGGCCGATCGGGATCATGCTGTCGATCGCCTTGATGCCGGTCTGCAGCGGCTCGTTGACCGGCTGGCGCTGGGCGATGCCCGGCGCGCTCCATTCGAGCGGCCGGCGGGCGTCGGTGTCCAGCTCGCCCTTGCCGTCGAGCGGCCGGCCCAGCGGATCGACGACGCGGCCGATCAGCGCCTTGCCGCACGGCACCGACAGCAGCTCGCCGGTGCGCCGCACCTCGTCGCCCTCGCGGATGCCCAGGTAGTCGCCGAGGATGACCACACCGACCGAGTTCTCCTCCAGGTTGAACACCTGGCCCGCGGCGCCGCCCTGGAACTCCAGGCGCTCGCCGGCCATCGCGGCGGTGACGCCGTAGACGCGGGCGATGCCGTCGCCGACCTCCAGCACCCGGCCCACCTCCGACAGGTCCACCTTGCTCCGGTACTGCCGGATCTCTTCCGTGATCACCGAGGTGATCTCGTCGACCTTGAATCTCATGCCTGCTCCTCGCTCGCCTGGTGGCCCCTGGCCAGATTCAGAAGCCAGCTAGTGCAAAACGTCTGGTTGCGCTTCCCATCGTCCTCTTGGCATCCCGGCCAGCGTGCACCGGGAACCGCGGGACCGCTCACCGCCCGCCCGCCGGCACGGCGCCCGCCGCCACCCGCCACCCGCCCCCTGCGATCACCGCTCGGCACCGGCCGCCATCAGCTTCCCGCCGCCGTCATGTCCGGCAGCGCCGTACCGCGGTGCAGCTCCAGCGCGGAGCGCTCCGCCAGGGCGGCGCCGACGCCGTGCAGCCGCGTGGCCAGGCTGGTGTCGATCTTCTCTCCCGCCACCTCCACCACCAGGCCGCCGAGCAGCGCCGGATCGACGCGCTCGACCAGCTCGGGCTGCTTGCCGGTGAAGCTGGCAATGGCCCTGGCCAGGCTGTCGCGCAGCGCCGGCGACAGCGGCACGGCGGTGGTCACCCGCGCATCCACCACCCCGCGCAGCTGGCGGTACTCGCCGCGGTAGGCGGCGATGATCGCCGGCAGCAGGCCGAGGCGTCCCTTGCGATTGATCACTTCCAGGGAATCGGTCAGCAGGTCGCTGGCGCGGCGGCGGAAGATCTTCTCGAGCGCCGCGGCGCGCTCCTCGGCGCCCACCAGCGGGCTGCCGAGGAAGAACGCCAGCTCCGGGTCGCCGCCGATGATGCGCCCGAGGTCGTCGAGCTCGGCGAGCAGCTCCTCGGCCCTCCCCTGCGCCGCGGCCAGGGAGAGCATCGCCCGGGCGTAGACCCGCGGCACCCCGAGGTCGCGGCCGTCGCTTGCCATGATGGTCCTGGCCTCCCCCGCCGCCCGCCTAGTTGTGGCGCGCCGAGATCTCGGCGATCGACTCGGCGATCAGCCGCTCGTGGTCCTTGGGATCGAGCTCGCGGCCGATGATGCGGCCGGCAAGCTCGGTGGCGAGCGACCCCGACAGCGCGTAGAGCTGGCGGGTGGCCTCGGCGGTGGCGACGCGGATCTCGGCCTTGGCGCGCTCGATCATCTTGTCGCTCTCCTGCTTGGCCTGCTCCTCGATGCGGTGCTTGACCGCCTCGGCGGCGCGGCGCCCCTCCTCGACGATCGCCGTGGCCTCGGCGCGCGCCGCCGCCAGCTTCTCCTGGTACTCGCGCAGCCGGCTCTCCGCCTCGGCGCGGTCGCGCCGCGCCGTCTCCAGCGAGTCGCGGATGAAGCTCTCGCGCGCCTGGAGGCCCTTGAGCAGCGGCCCCCAGGCGAACTTGCCGAGCACCACCAGGACGAGCAGGAAGATGATGAGCGTCCAGACGGCGTTGCCGACGTCGCCGGCGAACACGTTGTTGGAGGAGGGCTCGTGCGCCGCGCCCTCGGCGGCGAGCGCCGCGGGGGCATGGAGCAGGGCGATGGCGGAGAGCAGCACGCTGGCCGCGCCCGCCGCGATCCTCGAGGACAGCCTTCGGTTCGTCTTCATCAGGGCTCTCGCCGCCCGGCGTCCGGGTCGAAGGGCCCCCCCCGCGGCGCGGCAGGGGGCGTGAGGGTGGCGCCGCGCGGCCCACGGCCGGCGCGGCGGCCGCGTTGCGGCCGTTGCGCTTGTTGCGGTGACCGGAGATGGCGCATGGCGATGGGCCGCGGGACGGTTGGCGAGCGGCTAGCTCGACACCAGGTAATCGATGACCAGGGCGAACAGCGCGACGCCTTCGATCAGCGCCGCGGTGATGATCATCGCGTTGTTGATCGGACCGGCCGACTCCGGCTGGCGGGCGATCGACTCGGTGGCGCTGCCGCCGATGCGGCCGATGCCGATGCCGGCGCCGATGGTGGTCAGGCCGACGCCGAGCGCGGCGCCCATCTTGCGCGCGCCGTCGGTGGTCAGGCCCGCGCCGCGCTCGCCGGCGGCGGCGCCCGCGCTGCCCGCGGGGGCCTGTGCATGCGCCGGCGGCAGGGCGGCGAACATCAGGACAAAGCCGCCTACGATCAACATCAGAGCGATCTTGGAAGCTCTCTTGCTCATCGGAAAAGGTCCTTTCGTCGGTTCCTGTTGCGGCCGTGCGGGGCCGGCCACCTCTCCTCGAAACGCCATCGCGGTACGCCTCACGGCCCGCTCTGCCCCGCTTCCCCGGGCATGGCGCAAGATCAGCGAAACATCAAGGCCGGCCCGGCCGCCCGTGCCTCGGCCCCGGCATCAGAGCCCCGCCGGGACCTCGGCCTCGCCGTGCCCGTGCCCATGGTCGTCGTGGTGGACGGTCACCGCCTGGCCGATGAACAGCGAGGTCAGGAAGGCGAAGATGAAGGCCTGGAGGAACGCCACCAGGATCTCCAGCAAGGTCACGCCGACCGAGCCGGCGATCACCGGCAGCGCCACCGCCAGGCCCACGCCGGCGCCCTTGGCCGTGCCCGCCGACAGGATGAAGCCGACCAGCACGGCGAGCATCATGTGGCCGGCGAGCATGTTGGCGAACAGACGGATGGCGAGGGCGAACGCCTTGGCGAACTGGCCGAGGATCTCGATCGGCACCAGCAGCGGCGCGAGCCACAGCGGCCCCGGGCAGAAATGCGCGAAGTACTGCCAGCCGGCCAGGCGGATGCCGTTGCCCACCATCATCACGAAGGTCATCACCGCGAGCGTCCCGGTCACCCAGATGTTGCCGGTCGCGGTGCCTCCCAGGTGCACGCCGACGAGCGGCCCGACCGAGGAGAACGGGATCAGCCCCAGGAGGTTGTTGACCAGGACGAAGAAGAACAGGGTCCAGATGTATTTGATGAAGCGGTCGCTGTTTTCGCCGAGCGTCGGCTGCACCACCTCGGTGCGCAGGAACTCGCAGATCACCTCGAAGAAGTTGGCCGGCCCGGCCGGCACCAGGCTGCCGACCTCGTCCTTGCCCGGCGCGGCGCGGCGCTTGGTGACGAAGAGCGGCAGCACCAGCATCAGCAGCACGGCGGTCAGGATCATCATCAGGATGTGGTTGCTGAGCAGGGTGACGTGCCCCTCCGGCGTGAGGAAACCCAGGTGCGCCGGCTTCCGGATCAGCGGATGCTGGATGATGTGCTCCAGGGGATTGCCGCTCGCGGCTGCTGCGGTTGCGGTCGCCATCGTCAGGTCTGCTCTCCGACCGGCAGCGCCGGCCTCCAGGATGTCCTCAGGTCCCACCGGCGCTCAGCCAGCCTGGTGGGGCTCACCGTCTTCTCCGGGCCCGGCCGCGGCGCGCAGCGCGAACCGGCTGTCCACCGCCAGCTGGGCCACGTAGCTCAGCGCCGTCCACAGGACCAGCGGCCGCCCGGCAAACCGGCCGCTCCCGAGCGCCGCCGAACCGAGCGCGATCACCGCCAGGAGCCGCAGGGCCGTGGCCAGCAGAACGGCCTGCGGCCGCTGCACTGGCTCACGGCCGTAGAACGCGACCGGCAGGCCGCCGAGCGCCGAGGCGATCGCCGCCACCGCGCATCCCGCGGCCAGCGCCGGCAGGGCGGCGGCCCCGGCGAGACGCACCGTCGGCCAGATGCCGGCCAGCCCCAGCACCACCGCCACCGCGGCCACCATGGCCAGGAAGCGGAGGTACTCACCTCGGGCCCGGCGCCGGGCGCCGCTCATCGCGGCGGCGCGTCGTCGCGGCGCGCGGCCCCCGCGGG
>JASLEW010000594.1 GCA_030150965.1 Thermoanaerobaculia bacterium
CCTGCTGCCGGCGGCGCTCCCGGCGCTCCCGGCGCTCCCTCCGCTCCCTCCGCTCCCGCCGCTCCCTCCGCCAACGGCGCGGCTGCCGCGTCCGTGCCTCCGCCGCTGCCGGCGGGTCCGCCGCTCGCCGGTGCGCGCGAGGAGCAGGTGGTGCTGCAGGCGGGCGGCACGCGGGCGACCTTCACCAACCGCGGCGGGCAGCTGATCTCGCTGCTCGCCACGGAGCCGGGCGCCGAGGGCGTCGAGCTGGTGCGCAAGCGCGCCGGCGGCCCCTTCCCCTTCGCCCTGGTGGACAAGGCGCTGCGCCCGCTGCCGCTCGACGAGGCGCTGTTCGCGGTCGAGGCCGGCGGCGACGGGCGGGCGGCGACCTTCCGCTATCGCGGTCCGACGGGGAGCGCCGAGAAGACCTTCCGCTTCGACGAGCACGGCCTGCTGGCGGTCGAGGTCAAGGCGTCGGGCAGCTGGGCGCTGCTGCTCGGGCCGGGCATCGGCAACCCGACCGCCGCCGAGCTGGACAGCCGCTACGGCCAGCGTGACGCGGTGCTCAAGGTGGACGGCGACGTCAAGACCATCGCCGCCAAGGGCGATAATGAGGCGCAAGTCATTCCTGCCCGGGGCTTGAGCTGGGCCGGCCTGGAGGACACCTTCTTCGTCACCGTCGCGGTGCCGCGGGGCGGCAGCGTCGCCCAGGTGCTGCTGCAGCCGATGCTGGTCGAGCAGCAGGCCGCGGGCGAGAGGTTCGTGCCGGTCCCGGCAAAGGACGAGCAGACCAAGGAGCAGAAGGACCTGAGCCACGAGCTGGCCCTGGTGCTGGAGCCCGCCGCCGGCGCCCTGACGCTCGACTGCTACCTCGGCGCCAAGAAGTTCGAGAAGCTGAAGGCGATGCCCTACGGCCTGGAGGAGACCGTGCAGCTGGGCAGGTTCGGCATCGTGGTGCGGCCCCTGCTCGCCGGCCTGCGCTGGATCTACGAGCACATCGTCCCCAACTACGGCTGGGCGATCATCCTCATGACGGTGCTGATCAAGGTGCTGCTGCTGCCGCTCACCCACCAGAGCACCATGTCGATGCGCAAGATGCAGGCGCTCAACCCGCGCATGCAGGCGATCCGCGACCGCTACCGCCCGAAGCTGAAGGACAAGCAGGGCCGCCCCAACCTGGAGATGCAGCGCAAGATGAACGAGGAGGTGATGGCGCTCTACAAGGCCGAGGGGGTGAACCCGGCCGGCGGCTGCCTGCCGCTGCTGATCCAGATGCCGATCCTCTTCGCCTTCTACCGCATGCTCAGCACCTCGGTCGAGCTGCGGCACGCGCCATGGATGCTGTGGGTGCACGACCTGTCGGTGGCCGACCCGTACTACATCCTGCCGGTGGTCATGGGACTCACCCAGTTCCTCCAGGTGCTCCTGGGCCCGCAGACGGGCGACCCGGCGCAGCGGCGCCTCTTCCTGCTGATGCCGCTGATGATGTTCTTCTTCTTCCTGTCGGCGCCCAGCGGCCTGGTGCTCTACTGGCTGACCAACAACGTCTTGACCATCGCGCAGCAGGCGGTTTACAACCGGTTCTGGAAGCCGGAGGGTCAGCAGTAGCGGCCCATGCCGGCAGGAGGCCAGGCGCAAGCGGACATGAGCGACTCGAACAGACGATTCTTTTCGGGAGACACCCTGCAGCAGGCCCTGGTTCAGGCGGCCAACCACTATCACCTCCAGCCGGAGGAGATCGCCTACCACCAGATCGAGAAACGCCACGGCTTCACCAAGGTGCGGCGCAAGGTGGTGATCGAGGTCGATCCCGCGGCGCCGCAGCAGACGGCCCTTCAGCGCCTGCCGGTGCCGGTGGAGATCCGCGAGCCGCGGCCCGCGCCCGCGCCGGCGCCGATGCCCGAGGGCATGGCGGCGGGGGGCGAGGGGACTTCGAGCCCGGCGCCGGCGGACCGCTCCAATGGCGGGGAGGTTCACGGCAGGTTTCCTGGCGGCGAGCGGCGCTCGGCCGGCGGCGACCGCGCCGCGGGGCCGCGGCGCTCCGGCTTCGGCCGGGGGGCGGGACACGAGCCGCGGCACTTTGGCGGGGGGGGCGGCGGCGGCGAGCCGGGGCGGGAGCGGCGCCCGAGCGGCGCCTTCACGCGCGACCGGCGGCCGAGCCAGACGGCCATGGTGGGCCTCGGCTCGGCGGGGGTGGCGGAGGAGCTGGTGGCGCTTCCCGAGCGCTCGCGCAGCACGGCGGAGCGGTTTCCCCTGGCGGAGGGGCCGCAGGCGGACGCCGCGGCGAAGGGCGTCGAGCTGCTGCTGCGGATCGCGGGGCTCAGCCTGGCGCCGCGCATCTACCAGGGCGAGGAGCGGCTGGAGATCGACCTGGTGGGCACCGATACGGACTGGTGCTTCGCCGACGACGGCGAGCTGCTGATGGCGATCGAGCATCTGCTGCCGCGGGTCATCCGCAGCCTCTCGGGAGAGGCGGTGCTGTGCCGCGTGGACTGTGACAACTTCCACGAGATCCGCGAGGAGCGGCTGCGCAGCCTGGCGCAGCGGGTGGCGGACGAGGTGAGGCTGCGCGGCCGGCCGCGCACGCTGGTGCCGATGAACCCGGCGGACCGCCGCATCATCCACGTCACCCTCGCCGATGACCCGGCCGTGGTCACCGAGAGCGAGGGCGACGGCTACTTCAAGCGGATCACGGTCCGGCTGGCGTAGCGGGACCTTTCCTCTGGGGCGGCGATCCGGGGATCGCCGCCCGTCAGCCGCCCTCCAGGCGGTAGCGCCGCTTCATCTCCACGTAACGCAGGTGGGTCCGGGCGTCCAGATCGGGGCCCAGGTGACGGTCGAGGACCGGCACGAGCACCTCGCGCAGGTAGGCTCCGCGGGCCATCCACTGGAAGTAGCTGCGCCCTCCATGGTGGTAGGGGCCGTAGAGGCGGCCGCCGGGCAGCTTCCGCTCCAACCAACGGAAGAGCGTCTCATGGTCCGTGTGCATGCGGATCGTGAGCTGGGGCTGGCGGCCGTCACCCCCCAGGTGCCCCTCGCCGATCACCAGTCCAAGGAAGATTCCGACCTCCAGGTCGCTGAGCGGTGACGGATCGGTTTCCACTCTTGGAGATCGCTCGTGGCGCAGGATATCGGCCCTTGACGGCCCTTGAGGTCCTGAAAGGGTGCCCCGGCCTGATCCTACCCCGGAAAGGCTGGCTCACCGGTGGGTTGGGCAAGGCCGGTTGTTTCACCGTCAGGTGCCACGTGAAACCTGACCTCAGGGCTGCGGTTGTCTCGTCAGGTGCCAAGGTGAAACGCGATGGCAGCGCCGGGGTTGTTTCACCGTCAGGTGCCACGTGGAACATCCGGCTGCTACGATGCGGCATGGCCTCCGGATTGCCCGCCATGTCGCGCGCGGAGCTCGGCCAGGGGCTCTCGGCCCTCTCGCCCGAGCCCCTGGCCGAGTCGGCGCTCGACGCGCTCTACGCCCACTATCAGGAGCTCTGCCGCTGGAACGAGCACGCCGGGCTGATCGGCCCCGGGGCCGGCCGCGAGGTGCTGGAGCGGCACTACGGTGAGGCGCTCGCGGCGCTCCCGCTCATCCCGGAGTCCGCGCGGCGCGGGCTCGATCTCGGATCCGGCGGCGGCTTCCCCGGGCTCGTCCTGGCCGCTGCACGCCCCCGGCTCGCGATGACCCTGATCGAACCGCGCCAGAAGAAGTGGTCGTTCCTGGCGACCGCGGCGCGCAAGGCCGGTTTGTCGTGCCGCTGCCTGAATGTTAGAGTCACCAGTCCGTTGCCTGCCGGCCTGCCGGGGTCCGTCGATCTGGTTACCATGAGGGCGCTCAAGCTGGAGAAGAACGTGCTCGGTGCGCTCGCGGGGCGGCTCGGGCCCGAAGGCTCGATGCTGCTCTGGGCGGGTGCGCAGGAGCCGGAGCTGCCGCCGGAGCTGCGCCTGCTGGACAGCCTGAAGCTGCCGGGGAGCGACCGGCGCCGCATCCTTCGACTTCGGCCGGCATGAGGAAGCCCGGCGCCGCCGTGGGCAGCGGTCGGAAGGACCGCGCCGCATCCGTCTTCGGGAGCTCGAAGCAATGATTCTCGCCATCGCCAACCAGAAGGGTGGGGTCGGCAAGACCACCACGGCCATCAATCTCGGTGCCGGCCTTGGCGCGCTCGAACGCCGGGTCCTCCTGGTCGATTGTGATCCCCAGGGCAATGCCACCCGCGGGCTCGGCGTCCGCGCCTCCGAGCCGCACCTCTACCAGGTGCTCTCCGGCGAGGCAGAGCTCCAGGAGACGATCCGCCCCTCGGGCTTTCCCAACCTGGATCTCGTTCCCACGCAGCGGGACCTGGTGGGTGTCGAGGTCGAGTTCGTCGGCGAGCCCCGATGGGAGGAGCGCCTCAAGAGGGTGCTGGCCGGGGTCGCCGCCAGCTACGACACCATCCTGCTCGACTGCCCCCCGTCGCTCGGCCACCTGACGGTGAGCGCGCTCGCCGCCGCCGACGGCGTCCTGGTGCCTCTCCAGTGCGAGTACTTCGCTCTCGAAGGGATCAGCGAGCTGCTCGCCACGGTGGACCGGGTGCGCCAGGGGCTCAACACCCGCCTGGTCATCTCCGGCATCCTGCTCACCATGTACGACGACCGCACCAACCTGTCGCGCGAGGTGGCGGAGGAGATCCGCCGCCATTTCGCCGACAAGGTCTACGAGACCATCGTGCCGCGCAACATCCGTCTGGCCGAGGCGCCCAGCCATGGGCTGCCCATCTTCCAGTACGACATCAAGTCCCGCGGCGCCGAGGCCTACCTCGCCCTGGCCCGCGAGCTGCTGCGGCGGGCCGCTTGACCTCCCCGCCACGCAAGCGCGGCCTGGGGCGCGGCCTCGACGCCCTGATCGAGCGGCCCGAGCCGCCGGCGGCAGCCCCGCAGACCGGGGCGGCCGGCATCCGCACGCTGCCCATCGCGGCGCTCAAGCCCAACCGCTTCCAACCGCGGGTGAGCTTCGACGAGGCCGAGCTGGAGTCGCTCGCCGAATCGATCCGCGCGCAGGGGCTGGTGCAGCCCCTGGTGGTCACCGGCGAGGCCGACGGCTCCTACAGCATCGTGGCCGGCGAGCGGCGCTGGCGCGCCGCGCGCCGTGCCGGGCTGGAGGAGGTGCCGGTGATCGTCCGCGATCAGCTGGACGACCGCGCCCGGCTGGAGCTTGCCCTGGTCGAGAACCTCCAGCGCAGCGACCTCAACGCCCTCGAGGAGGCCGAGGCCTACCAGGCGCTGCAGGAGAGGTTCGGCCTGTCGCACGAGGAGATCGCCGGCCGGGTCGGCAAGGGACGCACGACCATCACCAACTCGCTGCGCCTGCTGAAGCTCCCGGAGGAGATCCGCGAGCTGCTGCGGGAGGGGCGCCTCTCGGCCGGCCAGGCGCGCCCGCTCCTCGCCCGCCCCGGCAGCGACGAGCAGATCGCGCTCGCCCGGCGGGCCGTGCGGGAGGACCTGTCGGCGCGGCAGCTGGAGCGCCTGGCGGCGCCGTCCGCAGGGACGAAGAAGCCGCCGCGCCCCACCGTGAACGAGGTGAACACCGCCGCCGCCGAGGAGCGGCTGACCCGCCGCCTGCAGACCAGGGTGGAGATCCGGCGGCGGGGCAAGGGGGGGCAGCTGCGCATCCATTTCCACTCCGAGGAAGAGCTGATCCGGCTGTACGACCTGATGATGGAGAGAGGGGATCCCGAGCGATGAAATCGACCGCCAAGCAGGGCGAGCTCAACGGCTTCCTCGACCGCGGCAGCCATCTCCGCGGCGAGCTGCAGTTCGACACGCACTTCCGGGTGCACGGCAGGTTCAGCGGCCAGGTGAGCACCGAGGGGGAGCTGATCGTCGGCGAGGGAGGCGAGGTGGAGGGGGATCTGCGGGTCGGCCAGATCGTGATCTCCGGCGTCGTCCGCGGCACCATCCGCGCCTCGGGCAGGATTCATATCACCGCCACCGGCAAGGTCTTTGCCGATGTCGACACGCCGTCGCTGCTGGTCGACGACGGCGCCTTCCTCGAAGGGCACTGCACGATGAGCCGCGATGCCGCCAGGGCCACCCCGGCATCCGCGGTGTCCGGGCCGAAGCTGGTCGCCAAGGCCGGCGGCGGTCGCGAGGGTTGAGCCGAAAGGACCGAGTCTGAGGCCGATCCCCGCACCGGGAGATGGGCCGTCTTCGCGGAAGGAGTGAAAATGAGAAAGACCGTCCCAAGCCGTCTGCTCCAGCGTCGCTCTCATCGGCAGCTCGCTGCGTCGTGTCTTTCCGCCGTCGCGGCATGCGACGATCCGACGGTCACACCCGCGGACAGCGTCCTCCAGACCAGCAGCGACACCGTCAAGAACTCGATCCAGAACGTCCACTGAGCATCGCGCCGCCCCCCAGGGGGCGGTGTGCCTGCCTCACCGGGAGGTCCGAGCTTCGGCCGGGGCGTTGGATCAGCGCGCGTCAGCTGGTTGCCTGCTGCTGCGGGCGCCGCCACGCCGCGGCAGGGACTCGTAGGTGGGCAGGAAGACGAGCGGGTGCTGGGAGAGGAAGCTCTTGTCGAAGGCCGGGGTCAGCACCACCCCGTCGAGGTCGCGGGCGACCGGCAGGTTGAGGGCGTACATCAGGGTGGGCGCGACGTCGACCAGCTGCGCCCCGGTGAGCAGGGCGCCCGGCTGGATGCCGGCGCCGTAGAGCATCAGGATGCCGTCCGGGCCGCCGCCGTCGGTGCCGGCGAGCGAGACGTCGCGCGCCAGCTCCCCCACGATCCGCCGCCACCCCGCCGCGCCCTCCATGCCGGAGGCCGAGACCACCGCCAGCACGTCGCCCTCGCCGTGGCGCCCCCAGAGCTCGGCGAGGAAGGAGTCCAACCGCGCGTAGTAGTCGGCGAGGCGCTCCGCCGCGTCCAGGCGGTCGGCGGTCTGGATGCCATGGAACTGGACGTCGCTGAAGCCGCCGAAGGTGCCCTTCGCGACCTGACGCAGGCCGGGCAGCACGAGGAAGAAGCTCCCCAGCTCCGGATCGCGCTCCAGCAGCTCGCGGGCCAGGGCCTCCCGCCAGAGGTCGGTGGCGAAGGCCCGCACCAGGACCGCCGGCATGCCCGGCCCCAGGCGTCCGCCGAGAGCCCGCCGCGCCGCCTCCGGCGTCACCCGCAGCCGGCGCCCCCAGGCGCCCAGGGCCGGCGGCCAGGCCTGGTCCGGCGCGGCGCGCTCGCCGAAATAGCGGTCCGGGAAGGCAAACTCCGGTTCCTCGGACACCGGCGCCGAGGCCGGCCAGCTCACCACCCCGGCTGAGATCCCCAGACGCGGCAGGATCTCCCAAAGGGTGAGGGCCTGACGCGCGCTGCCGTGCAGCAGCCGGCCGCGCGCCGGCGAGATGCCCCAGCGGCCGAAGCCGATGCCCGCCGGCAGCAGGCGCAGCTCGGCGTCGGGGCTGATGCGCCGCGCGCTGTACTGGGGGCCTCCGGTGACCCCGTGCTGCCAGGGGTACTTTCCCGTCGCCAGGGTGGTCCACAGGGCCTCCGGCCGCACCGGCGTCAGCGACCCCAGGCGGCAGTATGCTCCCTGGCGCAGGATCTGGCCGAGGAAGGGCAGCTGCCCCTGGCTGGCCAGCGGCAGGATGGCGTCGAGCGTCGCGGTGTCGAGCCCGACCACGCGCAGGTGCGGCCGCGGCACGCTCTCGACCACGGCCGGATGGGGGGCGAGCGGCGGACGGGGGTGGAACGCCGACCGCCGCTCGACCGGCACCAGGAGCGCCAGGCCGCACACCAGGCCGAGCCCCAGCATGCTGCGCCAGCCGTAGCGGCGCCGGTCCACGGTGTGGAGCAGGGCGGTGTAGAAGACGATCAGCGCCCCCACCGCCAGCCAGATGGCGGTCTTGATCAGCCGGTCGTTGATCCCGGTGGGCAGGTAGTAGGCATAGTAGGAGGCCTGCGTGCCGTCGAGCACCGCGCTGCCGGTGAGGACGGCGGTGAGCGTCCACGGGAGCAGCCGCGGGGCGAGGCGGGACCAGCCTCTCGCGAGCAGCGGCAGATGGAGCAGCACGGTGGCGAGCCCCAGCTCGCCGCCATACCAGGCGACGGCGCGCAGCACGGGGGTGGCGCGCCAGGGCAGCGCCGGGTTGAGGTAGAAGAGCAGCTCCGCCACCTGGGCGCCGGCCAGCGCTCCCGGTAGCAGGCCGCAGAGGAGAACCTCGCCGCGGCGGACCGGCTGGACCCGGCCCGCGGGCGGCGCGCCGTCCGGAGACGCATCGTCCGCCGGAGGCGCGCCGCGGTCCGGCATCGGGATCAGAAGATGAAGATCGGCCGGTTCACCTCGTGGGTGAAATGCCACATGTAGGTGTAGCCGGGGAACTCGACCGGCACCGTGAAGTCGGCGCGCATGCGGATGTTGTCTCCCACCCTCTCGACCCGGAGGTCCTCCTTGCTGAGCGGCAGCTCGAGCTCCTTGGCCTTGCCCAGGATCCCCTTGGCCAGGTTCTCCGGCGAGGCGCTGCCCGCGAACTTGGCCTGCTCCTCCATGTAGTCGTAGAGCTGCGAGCTGGCGATCTTGACCGGCACCATCTTGACCGCGATGAGGACCGCGAGGCCGAGCACCAGGAGCCAGAACACACACCCGAGGTTGCCCTCTCCCCGTTCACCGAGCCTGCGTGACATGGCCGACACCTCCTCTGCCCGAATCGTGGCGCAGAGTCTAGCAGCGTTCGCTAGCGGATGATCTTGAAGGTGCGGTTCCAGCGCGTCGCGGAGAGGAAGTTGCGCAGGACGTGGCCGACGTGGCGCAGCAGGTGCCCGCCGCCCGGCTCCGCTCCGGCCCCGGTGATCTCGGCGAGGTCGTCGGCCGTCTCGGCGAAGGACCAGTAGACGAGCAGCGCCCGCCCCTTGAGGTAGCTCTCGGGAACCATCCCCCAGAACCGCGAGTCGTGCGAGTTGTCGCGGTTGTCTCCCATGCAGAAGTAGCTGGCGGCGGGGACGCGGACGGGGCCGAAGTTGTCGCGCGGGTGGCTGCCGTAGAGGCTGCCGGCGAGCGAGCCGGGATCGGCGTGGCGGGTGTAGGACTCGTCGGCGACCCGCCGGCCGTTGATGAACAGGTGCTTGTCGATCAGCTGCACGGTGTCGCCCGGGATGCCCACCGCCCGCTTGATGAAGTCGCGCGACGGGTCCTGCGGGAAGCGGAACACCACGACGTCGCCGCGCCGCACCTCGCGCGACGGCAGAAGCGCCCGCTCGAACGGCAGCAGGACCGGCCCGTAGATGAACTTGTTGACCAGGATGTGATCGCCGATCAGCAGGTTGTTCTCCATCGAGCCGGACGGGATCTTGAACGCCTGGAACACGAAGGTGCGGGCGAAGGTGGCGAAGATCACCGCGATCAGCAGCGCCTCCAGGTACTCGCGGAGGACCGGCCGCGAAGCGCTCTCGGTGCTCATGGATGGGTCGTGGCTCGAAGGCTCAGGCGAGAAGCGCGGCGGCGGCGGTCCCGCGACGGGGGACCGCTAGCGGACGAGGCGGAAGGTCCGGTTCCACCTGGTGTTGGAGAAGAAGCCGAGGGCGGTCCTGCCGAGGTCGGCGATCTCCGAGCCCAGCCCGTGCCAGGTGCCGTCGGAGGTCGGGCCTCCCTTCGACCAGTAGATGGCGAAGGCCCTGCCCAGCAGGTAGCTGGCCGGCAGCTCCTGCCAGAAGCGCGAGTCCCAGGAGTTGTCGCGGTTGTCGCCCATGCAGAAGTAGCTCGCGGGCGGCACGGTGAAGGGGCCGAAGTTGTCGCGCGCCGCCATCTGGCCGGGCATGTAGGGAGGGTAGTGGTTGGGATCCTTGTGCACCGCGTAGGCGGAGTCGTCCACCGCCTTGTTGTTGATGTACAGCTTCTTGTCCACCACCCGGATGACGTCGTCGGGCACGCCGACGCAGCGCTTCACCACGTCCATGCGCGGGTTTTCCTTGGAGCGGAAGACGACGATGTCGCCGCGGCGCACGGTGCGCAGCGGCAGCAGCTTGCGCTCGATGGCGGTGGGCGCCGGCCCGTAGATGAACCGGTTGACGAACAGGTGGTCGCCGACCAGCAGGGTGTCCTCCATCGAGCCGCTGGGGATGTAGTAGGTCTGCACCACGAAGGTGTTGGCGAACTGCAGGAAGATGGCGGCGATGATCAACGCCTCCAGGTACTCGCGCGCGATGGACCGTTGTGCCATGGCGGCTAATCTACCCGAAGCCGCGCCGCGCGGCTACGTCAAGGGATTCAGCGCGCCGTCCAGATCGCTTGACGGCTCCCTGGCCCTGGCCCGGGCAACCCGGCAAGAAGGCTGCGCGGCGCGGGGAGGCCGCGGCGGGGCCGCCCGCCCCTCCCGTGCCGGCCCGACCGGCCAGATCGCTTGACCGCCTGCGCCTCCTCGCCGGCCGCTGCTTCCCGGTCAACTCGCGGCAGGAGCGCCACTTAGGGCTCCCGCGGCGGGATGGCAGCGGGATTGATTCCCGGTCCTCTCCGTCTATCAACCCGGAGAGGGGGTGGCGAGCCGCTCAGAGGGATCCAGCGAGGAGAGACGACAGGGGCCGCCGGCCGCGGCGGGTTTTACCCACTCCGGCCGGCGGAGTCGCCTTGCGCCATTGAGGCTGCGCGGTGCTCCGCCGCACCATGAAGCCCCTTGGGGTATCCGGCCCCTGGAGCGGCGGAATCGCCGGCGCGGGAAACGGCAAATGTCCTCCCTCCCTATGGTTGCGGCACATTTCCAAAAGGTGGCATAGGAGGCGCCGGCGGCGAAGCGGTGGGCCCCGAGACGAGACGGCCTCTCGACGGCTTGGCGCGGAGTAGCAAGCGATTTCGCGGTTTATTATACGATCGCTATACGGATCCCATAGGCCATCCAGGGCAGCAGCAGGAGGGGACGGGCGAGGTGGCGGAGTGCCGCCGGCAGGCGGCAGCCGACGCGGAGCACCGGTGCGCGAGCCGTGGGCGGTGCCCGGCGGTGCCGCGCCGATTCCCCTCGAAGGACCTTCACGACTGGCCGGAGGCGCCATGGTACTGACCGATTCACCAGCAGGCATCCAGCGCGGCAGAGTGGACAGCCACGACACCTCCGGCCTTGCCATCAGGGGCGGCCGTCCGGTCGTGGCAGCGGGAGAGATCGACGAGCGATGGCCGCTGGTCAGCGAGGCGGACATCGAGGCGGTCACCGCCACCCTGCGCTCGGGAAAGCTCACCTGGCTCAACAACGAGGGGGTGGCGGCCCTCGAGCGGGCCTGGGCGGACTACGTCGGCTCGCGCTACTGCATCGCCTTCAACAGCGGCACCTCGGCCCTCCACGGCGCGGTGGCGGCGGTCGGCCTGGAGCCCGGCGACGAGGTGCTGGTGCCGGCGCTGACCTTCCTCGCCTCGGCCGCGGCGGTGGTCCATCACCAGGGGCTGCCGGTCTTCGTCGATGTCGATCCGCACACCTTCAACATCGATCCGGCGCTGCTCGCCGAGCGGATCACCGGGCGCACGCGGGCGGTGATGGCGGTGCATCTCGCCGGCCTCCCCGCCGCCATGGACGAGATCAAGGCGGTGGCGCGGCCGCGCGGCATCCGGGTGATCGAGGACCTGTCGCAGGCCGCCGGCGCGACCTACAAGGGGCGGCGGGTCGGCTCGATCGGCGACGTCGGCGCCTGCAGCATCATGGCGGGCAAGAACCTGCCCAGCGCCGGCGAGGGCGGCCTGCTGACCACCGACCAGGCCGAGCTGCGCAACGGCGCCGACCGGCTGAAGATGTTCGGCGACCACCTGAACGCCGCCGGCGA
Source organism: Thermoanaerobaculia bacterium (assembly GCA_030150965.1). Classification (GTDB taxonomy): domain Bacteria; phylum Acidobacteriota; class Thermoanaerobaculia; order Multivoradales; family UBA5704; genus JASLEW01. The sequence continues at coordinate 11,732 of JASLEW010000594.1, forward strand.
GCGCGAGTTCAACGTCCTCACCCTGGCCTACAACTACCGCTTCAGCTCGATCCTCGCGGCGTTCACGCTGAGCCAGCTCACCCGCCTCGACGAGAACACCGCCCGCGTCCAGGAGGGGGCGCGCTACCTGGCCGCCGGCATGGCCGAGATCCCCGGCCTGGTGCCGCCGCCGGTGCCCGCGGGGTGCACCCACGCCTACCACCACTTCCGCTTCCGCGTCGATCCGGAGGCGGCGGGCCTCGACCTGCCGGCCGGCCGTCTGCGCCGGGCGCTGCAGGACTTCATGGCCGCCGAGGGGGTGCCGCTCAAGCCCTACCAGAACCGGCCGGTGGCCGGCCAGTGGATGTTCCAGCAGCGGCGCGGCTGCCCCTGGCAGTGCGGGCACGCGAGCCGCGAGCTGCGCTACGACATCCACGATTACCCGCGGACCCTCGACGTCCTGCGCAGCACGCTCCTGGTCGGCAACCGTCTGTGCATGGCGAGCTTCCTCTCGCGGCGCAACCTCGACCTCTACCTGGAGGCCTTCCACAAGGTCTTCCGCCATCGTGACGAGCTGGTCGCCCACGGCCGGGCGCTGGATTACCGCGAGCCGTGGGAGGAGGACCTCAGGGTCGCGTGACCGCCGCGGCGGCGAGGGGGGCACGGCCGCCTCCCCGCCCGGCCGGCGCGGTATCAAAGGCACAGTCGCAAGGAGCTCGGCACGCCATGATCTTCACCCCGGACTTCGTCTTCATCCACTTCACCAAGACGGGCGGAACCTACGTATCCAAGATCCTCGCCCAGGTCTACGGCGACCGCTGCGTCGACGTCGACCAGCACGGCACCTGCAACGACGTGCCGCCCGAGCACCGCGGCAAGCCTCTGGTCTCGACGGTGCGCAGTCCCTACGACCGCTACGTCTCACAATACCGCTACGGGTGGTGGAAGATCTCGCCGCAGGAGTATTGCGGCGAGGAGGCGATGCGGGAGATGTATCCGCATTTCCCCGACATCTCCTTCGCCGAGTTCCTCGAGCTGGCCAACACCAGGTTCGTCGGCTGCCACCGCGGCGCCCCCAACGGCTACGTCAACGACCGCTTCCCGCCGCGGCGCCGCCTCGGCTGGCACACCGAGAGCTTCGTCCGGTTCTACTTCCGCGATCCGCGGCGGGTGTTCGCGAGCCTCGACGACGCGGCGCTCGCCAGCGGCAGCTTCCTCTCCGAGATGCACCCGGTCCATTTCCTGCGCACCGGCAATCTGCGCCGCGGGCTGCACGACTATCTGCTCGCCCACGGCCACCGCCCGGAGGACGTGGCGTTCATCCTGTCGTCGGAACGGGTGCTGCCCGACGACGGCCTGCGGGACCGCCCGGAGCACGATCCCTGGCAGAACCACTACACCCCGGAGCTCAAGGAGCTCGTGCGCACGCGCGAGCGGCTCATCTTCCGCCAGTTCCCGGAGCTCGATCAGTAGGCCGCGGCGGCCGCGCACGCTGGCGCCGAGAGGACAGGGATCTCATTGATCAAGCCGCAGAACCTGGAAGCCATCTACCGGCTGTCGCCGGTCCAGCAGGGGATGCTCTTCCACGCCCTCGACGAGCCGGAGAGCGCGCTCTACGTCCGGCAGCTGATCGTCGGGCTGCGCGGCCGGCTGCAGGTGGCGAGGCTCCGCGAGGCGTGGAGCGGCGCGCTGGCCCGGCACGCGGTGCTGCGGACCTCGTTCCACTGGCAGGAGGTGGCGCATCCGGTGCAGGTGGTGTCCCGCCGGGTGGCCCTGCCCTGGGCGGAGCTGGACCTGCGGCAGCTGGCCGAGGACGGCCGGCAGCGCGCGATGGCGGAGCACCTGGCGGCCGACCTCGCGCGCGGCTTCGACCTGACGGAGCCGCCGCTCCTGCGCCTGACGCTGGTGCGCGCCGGCGAGGAGTCGTGGGAGCTGATCTGGAGCTTCCACCACCTGATCCTCGACGGCTGGTCCCTGCTGCTGCTGCTGCGGGAGGTGTTCGCGGCCTACGCGGCCCTCTGCCGCGGCGCCCGGCCGCCGTCCGCGCCGGAGGTGCCGTACCGGGAGTTCGTCGCCTGGCGCGAGCGCCAGGACGGGGCGCCCGCGGAGCGCTTCTGGCGCGAGGCGCTGGCGGGGTTCACCGCCCCCACGCCGCTGCCGGGGACGGCGGCGCGCGGCGCCGCGCCCTCCGCGGCGCCGACGCCGTTCACGGCGGCGGGTCGGCGCACCTACGAGGAGCGCGGCATCGAGCTCTCGCCGGCGTCGACGGCGGCGCTCGAGGCCGCGGCCGGGCGCCACGGGCTGACCCTCAACACCCTGCTGCAGGGAGCGTGGGCGCTGCTGCTGTCGCGCCACGGCCGGGAGGGCGAGGTGGTCTTCGGCATCACCGTCTCCGGGCGCTCGGCGCCGCTGCGCGGCATCGAGTCGATGGTGGGCCTGCTGATCAACACCCTGCCGCTGCGGGTGCGGGTGGAGGAGAGCGCCGCGCCGGCCGCGTGGCTGCGCGGGCTGCAGCTCCAGGCGAGCGAGCTGCTGCAGCACGAGCACGAGCCGCTGGCCGCGGTGCAGGGCTGGTGCGAGGTGCCGCGCGGCGTGCCGCTGTTCGAGAGCCTGGTGGTGTTCCAGAACCTGCCGATCGGGAGGCTGCTGGACCGCGAGCTCGTGGGCTCGGTGCCGCTGGAGCTGGCGGTGCGGCGCAGCGTCGAGCCGCTCAACTATCCCCTGGCGCTGATCGTCTTCACCGGGGAGCGGCTGGCCCTGCGCCTGAGCCGCGAGCGCGGGCGCGTGGAGCCGGCGGCGGCGGAGCGCCTGCTCGGCCACCTGCGGTCGCTGCTCGAAGGCCTGGCGGCGGTCCTGGCGCCCGGCCCTGCCGCCGCTGACCTCGGCGACGTCGCCGGCACCGCGCGCACCGCCGGCGCCGCGCTGCTCGCCGACCTGCCGCTGCTGAGCGCCGCCGAGCGGCACCAAGTGCTGATCGAATGGAACGACGGCCCGGCGGTGGCGGCGGCCTCCGGCAGCCTGACGGAGCGGTTGGCGGCGGTGGCCGCCGGGCGCCCGGAGGCGGTGGCGGTGAGCGGCGGCGGGGCGCATCTCTCCTACGCCGAGCTGTGGGCGCGGAGCCGGCGCCTGGCGGGGCGCCTGCGCCGGCTGGGTGCGGCACCGGGCGAGCGGGTGGGGCTGCTGCTCGCGCGCTCGCCCGAGATGGTGGTGTCGATCGTGGGGACGCTGGCGGCGGGCGCCGCCTACGTCCCCCTCGACCCGGCCTATCCCCGGGAGCGCCTGGAGCTCATCCTCGCCGACAGCGGCGCGCGGGTGCTGGTGACGGAGGGCGCACCGGGGCCGGGGGAGAGCCTCACGCTGCCCGCGGGCATGGTCCGGCTGGAGCTCCGGGCGGCGACCGGCGGGCCCGCGGCCGAGGGTGCCGGGGCCGCCTTTGGGCCCGCGGCGGAGGGTGGCGGAGCGGGCGAGGCAGCGGGGGCGGCGACCGGAGCGCTGGCGTCCGCGCCGGCATCGGCGGCGGTGGGCGCCGAGGACCTGGCCTACCTGATCTACACCTCCGGTTCGACCGGGCGGCCCAAGGGCGTGGGGGTGACGCACGGCAACGTCCTGCGCCTGCTCGGCGCCACCGCCGCGGACCTCGGCCTGGACGGGAGCGACGTGTGGACGCTCTTCCACTCCTACGCCTTCGACTTCTCGGTGTGGGAGATCTGGGGCGCGCTGGCGCTCGGCGGCCGGCTGGTGGTGGTGCCGTGGCCGGTGAGCCGCTCGCCGGAGGCGTTCCGCGGGCTGCTGGCCGGCGAAGGGGTGACGGTGCTCAACCAGACGCCCTCGGCCTTCGCTCAGCTGTGGGGCGCGGAGCAGGAGGCGGCGGGCGCCGAGGGCCGGCGGGCGGGCGGCCTCGCCTGCCTGCGCCGGGTGATCTTCGGCGGCGAGGCCCTGGAGCCGCGGCTGCTGCGGCCGTGGATGGAGCGCCACGGCGACGAGAGCCCGCGGCTGATCAACATGTACGGCATCACCGAGACCACGGTGCACGTGACCGTGCGCCGGATGCGGTGGGCCGACGTCGACCTGGGGGGGGCGGGCAGCCGGATCGGGCGGCCGATCGCCGATCTCACGGTCCATCTGCTCGACCCCCACGGCGCCCCGGTGCCGATCGGGGCGGCGGGCGAGATCTTCGTCGGCGGCGCCGGGGTGGCGCGGGGATATCTGGGCCGTCCGGAGCTGACCGCGGCGCGCTTCGTCCCCGACCCGTTCGCGCACCGCGCGGGAGCGCGCCTCTACCGCTCGGGGGACCTGGCGCGCCTGGCCCCTTCCGGCGACCTGGAGTACCTGGGCCGTCTCGACCATCAGGTGAAGGTGCGGGGTTTCCGCATCGAGCTGGGCGAGATCGAGCAGGCGCTGGCCGGCCTCGCGGGCGTGGCGGAGGCGGCGGTGGTGCTGCGCCAGGGCCTCCCCGGCGGCGCGGGGCTGGTGGCCTACGTGGTGGCGGAGCCCGGGGCCGCGGTGAGCGGCGCGGCGCTGCGGGAGCAGCTGAAGGCGCGGCTCCCCGACCACATGCTGCCCGCCCAGGTGGTGGAGCTCGCGGCGCTGCCGCTCACCGGCAACGGCAAGCTGGACCGGCGGTGGTTGACCGAGCAGGCGCCGCTGCAGCGCAGGGCCCGCGGCGCCGCCGAGCCGCCCGCGCCGGGGTCG
>JASLEW010000612.1 GCA_030150965.1 Thermoanaerobaculia bacterium
GCGCCGCGAAGGCGGCGAGGAGGGTCATGAACAGGGTGGCGCCGCGGCGGCGGCCGGCCGCCGCCAGCTCCTCCACCACGCCGCCGTCCCAGCGGAACGGCACCAGACCGGCCGCGGGCCGCGGTGGCGCGGCGCCGCGCCGGGCTGGTGCCGTTCCGCTGGGACGGCGGCGTGGTGGAGGAGCTGGCGGCGGCCGGCCGCCGCCGCGGCGCCACCCTGTTCATGACCCTCCTCGCCGCCTTCGCGGCGCTCCTCGGCCGCCTGACAGGCCAGGAGGACGTGCTCGTCGGCACCCCGATCGCCAACCGCCACCGCCAGGAGATCGAGAACCTGATCGGGTTCTTCGTCAACACCCTGGTGCTGCGCGCGCGGCTCGGCGCGGCGGCGCCGCCCGCCTCGCCCGCCTCGCCCGCGCCCCTGACGCCGCGCTTCCACGACCTCCTGGAACGGGTGCGGCAGGCGGCGCTCGGCGCCTACGCCCACCAGGACCTCCCCTTCGAGCGCCTGGTCGAGGAGGCCGCGGCGGAGCGCGACCTCGCCAGCACGCCGCTCTTCCAGGTGATGTTCGCGGTGCAGGGCGATCCGGTCGCGGACCTGCGGCTGCCCGGCCTGGCGGTCGAGCCGCTGCCGCAGGAGCCCGGGGTGGCGAAGTTCGACCTCACCCTGACCCTCACCACCGGCGCCGCCGGCCTTTCCGGTCTCGTCGAGTACGACGCGGATCTCTTCGACCGCGCGACCGTCGAGCGCCTGGCCGCCCGCTTCGCACGGGTGGCGGCGGCGGCGGCGGCGGACCCGGGGCAGGCGTTGGGGGAGCTGCCCCTGCTGCTGCCCGGTGAGCGGGCGCAGCTCCTCGGCGAGTGGAACGACACGGCCGGCGACTACCCGCGCGAGGAGAGCGTCCACGGGCTCTTCGCCCGGCAGGCCGGGATGGCGCCGGCGGCCACGGCGATCGTGGACGGCGGCGAGGAATGGAGCTACGGCCGGCTGGCGGCGGCGGCCGGCCGGCTGGCCCGGCGCCTCGCGGCGCTCGGCGTCGGGCCGGGCGCGCACGTCGGCGTGGCGGCCGAGCGCTCGGCGGACTTCATCGTCGCCATCCTCGGCGTCCTCGCCGCGGGCGGGGCCTACGTGCCGCTCGATCCCGGCTATCCGGACGAGCGGCTGCGGTTCCTACTCGCCGACGCCGCGGTGCGGCTGGTGCTGGTGCACGGCCGCACGCGGCCACGCCTGGCGGCGCTGCACGCGGCCACGCCCGAGGCGCCCTGGCGGATGCTGGCGATCGACGAGCGCGGTGCGGCGACCCCGGAGGGCCGGGTCCGCGCCGCCGCCGCCGCCACGGCTGCCGCGGCGGCGCCCGGCGCGCTCCCCGCGCCCCCGGCGCCAGGATCGCCGGAATCGCTGGCATCGCCACCATCGCCGCCATTGCCGCCGTCGTCAGCATCGCCGAGATCGCCGGCATCGCCGCCGCGCGCCTGGCGGCGCACCCTGGCCGAGGAGCTGGCCTACGTCGTCCACACCTCGGGCTCGACCGGACGGCCGAAGGGGGTGGCGGTGCCGCACCGGGCGGTCGTGCGGCTGGTGCGCGGCACGGCCTACGCCGCGCTCGGCCCGGCCGACCGCGTGGCCCACGCCTCGAACCTGAGCTTCGACGCCGCGACCTTCGAGATCTGGGGCGCGCTGCTCAACGGCGGCGCGGTGGTGGTGCTGGCGCAGGACGAGCTGCTGGCGCCCGCGGCGCTCGCGCGCCGCCTGCGGGAGGCGCGGGTGACCGCGATGTTCCTGACCACCGCGCTGTTCAACCACGTGGTGCGCGAGGAGCCGGCGGCGTTCAACACCCTGCGCCACCTCCTGGTCGGCGGCGAGGCGGCGAGCCCGGACGCGATGCGCCGCGCCCTCGCCGCGGGCGGACCGGAGCGGCTGATCAACGTCTACGGGCCGACGGAGAGCACCACCTTCGCCACCTGGCACCGGGTCGGGGATCTTCCGGCCGGGGCGTGGACGGTGCCGATCGGCCGGCCGGTCGGCAACACCACCGCCCACGTGCTCGACGCCGCGCGGGAGCCCGTCGCCCTCGGGCAGGCGGGAGAGCTGTGCCTGGGCGGCGACGGCCTGGCGCGCGGCTACCTGAACCGGCCCGACCTGACGGCCGAGCGGTTCGTGCCCGATCCGGCGGGCGCGGCGCCGGGGGAGCGGCTCTACCGCACGGGCGACCGGGTGCGGCGGCGCTGGGACGGGGCGCTGGAGTTCCTGGGCCGGCGCGACCACCAGGTCAAGATCCGCGGCTTCCGCATCGAGCCGGGGGAGGTGGAGGCCGCCTTCGCCGCCTGCGCGGGGGTCAGGGAGTGCGCGGTCCTGGCACAGCGCGACGCGGCCGAGGGCGCCCGGCTGGTGGCCTTCGTGGTGGCGGCGGCGGGGGCGGTAATGGAGGAGGAGGGGCTGCGCGAGGAGCTCGCGCGGTCGCTGCCCGCCCACATGCTGCCGGCCGCGGTGCTGTTCGCCGGCGCGCTGCCGCTCACCCCCAACGGCAAGGTGGACCGGCGGGCCCTCCTCGCCCTGGCGGCGGCGTCCGGCGGCGGCGATGGGCGCGGCGGGTGGGAGCGGCGGCGGGGCGAGGCCGTGGCGCCGCGCAGCCCGGTCGAGCGCCGGCTGCTGGGGGTCTGGGAGGAGGTGCTGGGCCGGACCGGCCTGGGGGTGGAGGACGACTTCTTCGCCGCCGGCGGGCACTCGCTCCTCGCCACGCAGGTGCTGTCGCGGGTGCGCCAGGCGCTCGGCGTCGAGGTGCCGCTGCGCGCGCTGTTCGAGCATCCGACCGTCGCGGCGCTGGCCGGCGAGGTCGAGCGCACCTGGCTCGCTCCGGGCCTGGCCGCGGCGCCGCCGCTCGCCCGGGTGCCGCGCGGCGGCGGGCTGCCGCTGTCGTTCGCCCAGCAGCGGCTGTGGCTCGCCGACCGCCGGGAGCCCGGCAGCGCGGTCTACAACATCGCGCTCGCGGTCCACCTGGAGGGCCGGCTGGAGCGGGGCGCGCTGGCCGCCGCCCTGACCGCGATCGTGCGCCGCCAGGAGGCGCTGCGCACGGTGTTCCGGGAGCCGGAGGGGAGCGGTCCGGTGCAGGTGGTGGGCGCCGCGCCGCCGTCCTGGCCGCTGCCGGCGGTGGACCTCGCCGGGCTCCCGCCCGCGGCGCGCGGCGGCGAGGTGCGGCGGCTGAGCGGGCGGGAGGCGCGGCGGCCGTTCGACCTGGCGCGGGGGCCGCTGCTGCGCACCGCGCTCCTGGCGCTCTCGCCGACCGAGCACCTCCTGCTCCTGACCGTGCATCACGTCGTCAGCGACGGCTGGTCGATGGGGGTGCTGGTGCGGGAGCTGGGGGCGCTCTACGCGGCTTTCCTCGCCGGCCGGCCCAGCCCGCTGCCGGAGCTGGCGGTGCAGTACGCCGACTACGCGAGCTGGCAGCGGCAGGCGCTGACGGCCGAGCGCCTGGCGCCGCGGCTGGGCCTGCTGCGCGCCAGGCTCGGCCCCGACC
>JASLEW010000689.1 GCA_030150965.1 Thermoanaerobaculia bacterium
CGGCGCGCTCGCCGACCTGGTGGCGGCGGGCTTCGGCTTGGGCGAGGCCCTGGCCGCGCTGCCCCGCGGCTCGCTGCGCCGCGACACCGCACGGCGGCTGGAGGCGGAGCTGGCGCGGCTGAGCGCCGGCGGCGCGCTCGACGCCACCCTCGACCGCCTCGGGCTGGAGATCACCTGCGCCTCCATCCGCGGCTGCCAGGCGCGGAGCGCGGACCTGCAGGCGGCCCTGCGCGCCGACGCCGCGGCGCTGGAAGCAGGCGCCGGCGCGCTGCGCCGGACGCGGCTCCGGATCCAGCTCTTCACCCTCGCCCTGGGCGGCCTCGCCGTCTCCACCGCCGTCCTCTCCTTCGTCCTGGTGCCGGCCATGATCCGCCAGAGCCTCGGGCACCTGCCGGCGAACGCTCAGGCCGTGCCCGCGCTGGTGCAGTTCGAAGGCTTCCGCAACCTGTGGCTGGCGCTGGGCGGCGGCATCCTCGTCCTCCTCGCCGCCGCCGCCGCCGTCACCGCCGGCGCCCTCGGCCGGGCGCGGTGGCACCGCCTCCTCCAGGACTTGCGCCTCGCCCTGCCCTGGCTGCGCGCCCACGCCGTCGCCGCGAGCCGCGCCCGCCTCCTCGAAGCCCTCGCCTGCGAGCAGCAGGCCGGCCTCCCGGCGGACGACACCCTGCGGCGGGTGGCGCGGCGCGAGCCCGTGCCGCGGCTGGCCGCGGCCCTCGACCTGGCCGCGGCGCGGCTGGCGGCCGGCGACGCCTGGACGGCCTGCCTCGCCGGCACGCTCCTCGACGCACCGCTCCTCGCCGACCTCAACGCCCTGGCCGGCCATGGCGCCCAGCCCATCCGCGGCCTGCGATGGGCCGCGGACCAGAGCCGCGAGCGGGCGGTCAGGGCGCTGCGCCGGGCGGTCGCCGCGGTGGCCGCCGCCGTCCTCATTCCCGCCTTCGCCTATCTGCTGGTGCTGGCCCACGCCGCCTCGACGACGGCGGCAGTCGCCCAGGTGGAATCGCTGCGCCTGGAGATCGAGAGCTTCGGCGACGAGGTCGAGCGGGTCGTGGGCGGCCCGAGCCCGGACGCGGGCTCGCAGGAGCGGTAGCTGGAAAGGTTTTTCTTCGTGAGCCCACAGCCGGCTGATATGGGGCGGCTCTGAGCCACCATCCTCGCCTCCCTCGCATGAACCGAGTTCAGCATTGGCGCCACGGGCTGCTACACTGGTCGGTGAAACCGCCGGACGGTCCTACAGGAGGAGACGATGAGGCCACTGGGCTTTGCGCTCGCCATGGTCGTATGGCTCGGATCGCCTGTTCTCGCCCAGAACAGCACTTCCGTCGCCGACCTGCCGCCGATTGCCGTCAAGACGGTGCCGCAGAGCGGCGACCTCGCCGTGGACCCGGCGCTCAAGGAGATCACCGTCACCTTCAGCAAGGACATGTTGACCAATGAGATGTGGTCCTGGGCCCAGATCGATGCGGCCTCCTTCCCGAAGCTCGCCGGGAAACCGCGCTTCCTGAGCGACAAACGCACCTGCGTGCTGCCGGTGCATCTGGAGCCGGGGAAGAGCTATGCGATCTGGGTCAACTCGGGGCGCTTCAACTACTTTCGTGACCTCGGGAACAGGCCGGCAGTGCCCTATCTGATCGCATTCCAGACGAAGCCCTGACGGCCGTTGCGCCGCGGCACGGCTCCTGGAGCGGGGACGAAACGGCGTGGCAGCGGACAACCTCGAGCTGGATCCCGATCTCCTGCTGTCGACCTGCAGCCAGGAGGCGATGGCGCTGCCGCCCCACTCGCTGCTGGTGCCGGGGCTCACCATCCTCGGCCATCCCGACCCGGCGCGGGTGGGCGAGCAGGCCACCCTGCCGGAGCTGGCCGCCGGCAGCACCGTCCTCCTGGCGCGCGGTCAGCCGCTGTTCGCGGCGGCCGGCCCGGCATCGCGCCGGCCGCTCTCCGACCCGTGCCTGAGCCGCCAGCCGTTCGAGCTGGCGCCGGGGACGGGAGCCGGCGGCGTCCGTCTGCGCCTCGGCGCCACCCGGACCACCGTGGCCGTCGCCGGCGAGCCGCTGAGCGCCGGGAGCGAGCGCGAGATCGCCGCCGCGGAGATCGCCGCCGGCACCGTGCTCCTGCTCGGCGGTCGCGTCGCCCTGCTGCTGTCGCTGGTCGAGCCCCTGGCCACCAGCCACCTGCCGCGCTTCGGCCTGATCGGCGAGAGCCCGGCGATGCTCAGGCTGCGCCGGGACATCCAGCAGATGGCCGGCCTCGCCATGCCGGTCCTGGTGCGCGGCGAGACCGGCACCGGCAAGGAGCTAGTGGCGCGCGCCCTGCACGAGGCGGGACCGCGCCGCGGCCGCCCCTTCCTGGCGGTCAACATCGGCGCCATCCCTCCCACCCTGGCCGCCGCCGAGCTCTTCGGCGCCACGCGCGGCGCCTTCACCGGCGCCGACCGGGCGCGTCCCGGCTACTTCCGCCAGGCCGAGAAGGGCACGCTCTTCCTCGACGAGATCGGCGAGAGCTCGGCCGAGATCCAGACCCTCCTGCTGCGCGCCCTGGAGAACCGCGAGGTGCAGCCGGTGGGGAGCGGCGAGGTCCACCCGGTGGACGTGCGGCTGATCGCCGCGACCGACGCGCGGCTCGAGGAGGCCGTGGCCGCCGGCCGCTTCCGCGCGCCCCTGCTCTACCGCTTGAGCGGCTGCGAGATCCGCCTGCCGCCGTTGCGCGAGCGGCGCGAGGACATCGGCCGCCTGCTGTACCACTTCCTCGCCGGGGAGCTGGCGGCGGCGGGCGCCGCGGCCCGCCTGAGCACGGCGCCCGCGGGCGGGCGGCCCTGGCTGCCGGCCGCGGTCGTGGCCTCGCTCGCCCAGCGCGACTGGCCGGGCAACATCCGCCAGCTGCGCAACCTGGCGCGCCACCTCGCGGTCAGCTTCCGCAACGCTCCGGAGGCTGCCCTCACCGCCGAGGCCGAGCTGCTGCTCGCTGCGCCTCCGGCGGACGGCCCG
>JASLEW010000723.1 GCA_030150965.1 Thermoanaerobaculia bacterium
GCATCGTCCGCGGCCAGGCCCGCGCCGTGTCGTTCCACTCCCGCAGCAGCTGCTGCCGCTCCGCCGGCCCCAGCAGGTCGAGGTCGCCCAGCCGCCGACCCGGCTCCGCCGCCACCGCCGCCAGCACCGCCTCGAACTGCCGCAGCAGCCGCTGCATCGCGACCGACTCGAAGCGCGCCGCGTCGTAGCGCAGCTCCAGCAGCAGCCGCGGCCCGCGGCGCACCGCCGCGAGCTGCAGGGAGAAGCGCTCGGAGCGACCGTCCAGGCGCTCCACCGCCAGCTCCAGCGCCGCCGGCCCCACCCTCTCAGGCCAGCGCCGGTACTCGTAGCCGACCGCCGCCGCCCCCAGGTACTGGCGGTCCACCTCGCCGTCCCCCTGGGGCTCCCAGGGGAAGTACTCCTGCCACTCCCGCATCGCCTCCAGGCGGGCGGCGAGGCCGGCCGCCAGATCGGCGATCCGCGTTCCCGCTTCGAGCGCCGCGGCCACCGGCAGGTGGCTCTCGAACAGGCCGAGCGCCTCACGCAGCGGCTCGATCCGCCGGCCGTCGAAGTGGACGCTCACCACCACCCGCGGGTCGCGCGGGCCGCCGGCCAGGCGCCAGAGCAGGCCCTGCCAGAGCGCCAGGAGCCGCGCCCGCTCCGCCGCCTCGTCACCGGCCGGCGGCAGCGGGACGGCGAGGACCGGCGTGGCGCTCGGCTGGAACGGCGCCTCCGGCCCCGGCTTGTCACAGGGCAGCCGCGGCACCGGCAGCGAGGCGAGGTTCTGGCGGCGCCAGAAGGCTCTCGCCTTGGCCCAGTCCTCGGTCTCGGCCAGGTCGTTCTGCCACTCCGAGACATCGACGAACTGCGTCACCTCGGAATCGAGCTCGCGCCCTTCGCGCAGCGCCGCCAGCTGCGCCGCGATCTCGCGCCCCAGGTTGAGCAGCGTCTGCGCGTCGCCGCAGAGCGCCGGCAGGGTCAGCAGCAGCAGGTCGCCGGCACCGTCGAGGCGCGATACGGCGCAGCGCAGCAGCGGACCCTGCGCCAGGTCGAAGCCGCCCGCCGCCTGCCGCGCCAGGGCCTGCTCGATGGCGGCGCGGCGGCAGGCGCCCGCGGCGCCCGGGGCGAGCGGCGGCAGCTCGTCGAGCACCGGGGGGAGCGCCTCGCGCACCTCCTGCAGAGGATCGTCCATCCCGGCCAGGCGCGGGAACACGGTGCGCAGCACCTCGTGGCGCGCCACCGCCCGTTCGAGCGCGGCGGCGAGCGGCGCGCGCTCCAGCCCGGCGCGCACCAGGAACGCGGCCTGCGCCGCGAACCGGCGCGCCTCCGGCCCGCGCCGCCACAGCCGCCGCTGGAGCGGCGAGAGCCGGAACCCTGCCAGGGTGACCGTCATGTCAGCCGCCCGTGCCTTCCAGCGACACGGTCCTGCGCCGGGCGCCCTTGACCCGCTGCAACTCGGCCTGCCGCTTCCTCGCCTGCTCGTCGGCGAGCTGGCTCAGCTCGCTGGCGCCGCGGATCTCCAGGCGGCGCACCGGCACCGCCGGCTCGGCGGCGACCGCCGCCAGCACCGTGGCGTAGCTGTCGGCAAAGCGGCGGATGGTGGCCCGCTCGAACAGGTCGGTGTTGTAGAACCAGTTGGCGTAGAGGGCGCCGCCGCGCTCGATGGTCCACAGGCTGAGGTCGAGGCGAACGGCGCCCTGCTCGACCGGCACCGGCTCGACCGTCAGGCCGGGCAGCTCCAGGCGCTGGCGCATCTCGGTGCGGAAGCCGAAGGCGACCTCGAACAGCATCGCCTGTGTGCCGTAGCGCTCGGGTTGCAGCTCCTCGATCAGCTTTTCGAGCGGGATGTCCTGATGGGTGAAGGCGCCGAGGCACGCCTCGCGGGTCTGCGCCAGCAGCTCGACGAAGCTCAGCTCGCGCGACAGGTCGATGCGCAGCGGCAGCATGTTGATGAAGAAGCCGATCAGGCCCTCGGTCTCGGGCTGGCTGCGCCCGGCGACCGCGGTGCCGACGATCACGTCGTCCCTGCCCGTCAGGTGGTGAAGGAGGGCGGCGAACCCCGCCAGCAGCGTCATGAACAGGGTGGCGCCGTGGCCGCGGCTGATCTCCAGCAGCCGCGGATGCAGCTCCACGGGGAACTCCTGCACCAGGGTGGCGCCGCGGAAGGTCTGCACCCGCCGCCGCGGCCGGTCGGTGGCCAGGTCGAGCAGCGGCAGCTTGCCGCCCAGCCGCTGCCGCCAGTAGGAGAGCTGGTCGGCGAGCGTCTCGCCGCTCAGCACGGCGCGCTGCCAGACCGCGAAGTCGGCATACTGCACCGGCAGCTCCGGCAGCGGCGACGGCCGCCCCTCGCGGAAGGCCGGGTAGAGCGCGCACACCTCCCGCACCAGCACCTCGGTGGACCAGCCATCGCTGATGACGTGATGCATCACCAAGGTGACCACGTGGTTGGCGCGATCCACGCGCAGCAGGGCGATGCGCAGCAGCGGCCCGCGGGCGAGGTCGAACGGCCGCAGGCGGAGCACGTCGATCGCCTCGCGGGTGGCGGCGCCGCGCCGCGCCGCGGGGAGCGCGCCGAGATCGACCAGCGGCAGCGTCACCGGCCGCGGCGGCGCGATGCGCTGGAAGGGGCGGCCGGCGACGCTCGGCAGCGAGGTGCGGAGGATCTCGTGGCGGCGCACGATCTCGCCGAAGGTGCGCGACAGCGCGGCGACGTCGAGGTCGCCGAGCAGCCGCACCGGGCTGTTGGTGTTGTAGAAGCTGCTCCCCTGGGCGAGCTGGTCGATGAACCAGAGGCGCTGCTGGGCGAAGGAGAGCGGCAGCTCGGCCGGCGCGCCCGCGGCGTCGGTGCGCGGCACCGGCTGAAGCGGCGGCGCCGCCGCCCGCTCACCGGCCTGCCGCGCCCGCCGCACCTCCGCCGCCTGCTGCGCGATCGTCGGCTTCTCGAACAGGCTGCGCAGCGGCAGCTCGATGTTGAACGCGCTGCGCACCCGCGACACCAGCTGCGTCGCCAGCAGCGAGTGCCCGCCAAGGTCGAAGAAGCTGTCGTGGATGCCCACCGGCGAACGCCGCAGCACCTCGCTCCAGATCCCCGCCAGCACCTCCTCGAACGCGTCGCGCGGCGCCGCCACCGGCCGCTGCGCCGCCGCCGCGCCCAGTGCCTCCTCCGGCGCCGGCAGCGCCCGCCGGTCCACCTTGCCGCTGCGCGTGTAGGGAAACTCCGCCAGCACCACCACCGCCGCCGGCACCATCACCTCCGGCAGGCGGCTCCGCAGGTGGGCTTCGAGCTCGGCCCCGGTCAGCTCCGCCGCGATCACCGGCGCCGAAGCCGCTCCCCTCGCCGAGGGCGCCGCGGCACCCGCAACGCCCCCGGCCGCACCACCGGCCGTGGCCGGCAGGCCCGCGACAAGGCCCGGCGTTGCGCCGCCCGACGACGGCGGCAGCAGGCCCGCCCCAAGGCCTGCCCCCGCGCCACCCGCCGCCATCGGCAGGCCCGCCACGTCACCCGCCGGCCGCGCGGCTCCCTGCCGGTGGCCCGGACGGCGGCCGTACAGCGTGTGGATCGCCGTCCCCACCGCCAGCTCGTCCTGCTCGCTCGCCACCAGGAACCCCTGCCCCTCCAGCAGCTCGCGGATCTGTTGCAGGCGGCCCCCGAGGTCGTGCACCTCCACCACCACCTGCTGCACCTTCGGCCAGTCCTCCGAAGCCAGCCCGAGCAGCACATCCAGCTCGCTCTTCTCCACGTCCAGCTTCAGCAGGTCGATCCGTTCCACGCCCCTTTCGCGCACCACCTCCGACAGCGTCCGCAGCTCGCACTCCTCCGTCTGGCCGGCGAAGCGCCCCTCCAGGATCTCGTCGGCGTAGGCCTCAAGCCCACGGTCGCGGTTGACCAGGAACTCCCGCGCCGACGCCAGGTCCAGCTCCGGATCGGCGTACTGGCTGGAGCTCGCCGACCACCGCGGATAGAAGGTGAACCTCACCCGCCCGCTCTCCCGCCCCAGGCCGCAGCGGTACAGGTGCGTCCCCAGCCCGTGGCGCCGCACGTTGCTCGCGAGCTTCGCGTAGCTCAAGGCGATCGGCTCGAAGGCGTGCACCTCCACCCCGGGCCACTGGTGCGCGTAGAGCGTGAACAGCCCGATGTTGGCCCCCACGTCGAAGATCCGGTCCCCGGGCCAGATCTCCACGCCGTGGCGGCGGTACACCTCGTCGACGAAGATCTGCTGGTAGATGAAGTCCGACTCGTTGCGGTTATGGTGCGCGATCCGCAGGCCGTTGCCCAGGGTGTGAAGCTCCTCCGGCCCCTCGGCCGGCGCCTCGCGCCCGGCGCCCTCCCGCCACCGCGCCTGCCAGGCGCCGTCCTGCCGCACCGCGAACACGTTGTAGCGGTCGGTGCCCGCCAGCAGCTCGTCCTGCTCCACCACCACGCTGAAGCCCTGGCGCCGAAGCAGCGTCTCCACCCAGGCCGCCCGCCCAGCGCTCTCTCCCTGCGGATCGTCGTGCACCTCCATCGCCACCTGCCCGATCCGCTCCCAGTCCTCCTCCGCGATCCCCTCCAGCACCCGCCGCTCCGCACGCTGCACGTCGATCTTCAGCAGATCCACCCGCGCAATCCCCTGCTCTCTCAGCACCGCCGACAGGGGACGCACCCGGCACTCCGTCACCTCTCCGGCAAAGCGTCCGGCCACCAGCTCGTCCACCTGCTCCAGCAGCTCGCCCGCGCCGCTCACCCCCAGCCGCGCCTCGTTGCCGATGAACCGCTTGATGACCTCCACCTCCGACCCCGCGTCCGCGTACTCCGCCAGGCCCGATCGCGCCGAAAACTGCGGGTAGAAGGTGAACGCCTCGCTCTTCTCCGCCTCACCCAGGCCGTAGGGCAGGCAGGTCACCTCGGCGCCGCTCCGCGCGGCGTTGAACGCCAGCGCCTCCTGGATGGCAGGGATCGGCTCGAAGGCGTACACCCGCGCCCCCGGGCTGCGCCGCCCCACGTAGAGCGTGAACATCCCGATGTTCGCACCCACGTCGAGCACCGTCGCTCCCGGCGGCAGCGTCACCCCATGGCGCAGGTAGCAGTCCTGCTCGAAGATCTCCTGGTACAGGTAGTCCGTCTCGATGCGGTTGAGCTGCGCGATGCCCAGACCGTTCGGCAGACGGTGGAGCTCGCGTCCCGTCCCCGGCCCCCAGCCGCCCACCCCCACCCTGCCAGCGCCCGCGGTCAACGCCGCCGCTTCGCCCGCGCCCACCCCGCCAACCCCGCCACTCCCGTCAACCCCTCCAACACCGCCCCGCGGCACCGCGTAGGCCACCAGGCGGCGCTCCCCGGGCCGGTCCTCCCGCACCACCGCCGCCGCCGAACGCACCCGCGGATGCTCGGCCAGAACCGCCTCGATCTCCCCCAGCTCCACCCGCACGCCGCGCAGCTTGACCTGCTGATCCACCCGGCCCAGGTACTCCAAACGCCCGTCCGACAGGTGACGGCCGAGGTCCCCCGTCCGGTACAGCCGCGCGCCCTCCTCGCCCGACAACCCGTCCGGAACGAACCGCTCCGCCGTCAGCTCCGGACGGCCGGCGTAGCCCCAGGCCACTCCCGCGCCGCCGATGTACAGCTCCCCGGCCACCCCCAGCGGCACCGGCATCTGCAGGCCGTCGAGCAGGTACACCCGGACGTTGCCGAGCGGACGGCCGATCGACGCTCGCTCGCCCGCCCTCACCCGCGCCGTCGTCGCGTCCACCGTGCACTCCGTCGGACCGTAGACGTTGTGCACCGCGCTGCCCCCGCCGCCTCCGACACACCCGCCGTTTTCATCGCCCCCGCCACCGAGCGCCGCCAGCCGCCGCCACAGCGGCTCCTCGATCTCCTCGCCGCCCACCAACACCCACCGCGGACCGCGCTCCGCCGCCCTCTCCCAGCCGCCGTCGAGCACCAGCGCCAGCTGCGACGGCGTGCAGTCGAGCACCTCCACCCCGCGCTGCGACAGCAGCTTCCACATCGCCTCGCCGTCCGGCCGCACCGCCTCCGGCACGATCTCGATCTGACGTCCCCGCGCCAGCTGCGCCCACTGCTTCACCGCGCCGTCGAACACCAGGGGCGCGTTGAGCGACACCCGCTCGCCGCCGCCATCGCAGCCGCCGCCGTAGACCCGCTCCTCCAGCGCCTCGATCAGGTTCCATAGCGCCGCGTGCGGCACCATCACGCCCTTCGGACGACCCGTCGAGCCGGAGGTGAACAGCACGTAAGCGAGATCCTCGGCCCCCGGATCCACCTCCCCGGCACCCTCGGCGCTCCCACCTCCTGCCGCCGCCGGCGACGCCGCGCTCCGCCGCTCCTCCCCCATCGCCCCCTGCCCGGCCGCCTCCGCTCCTTCCGCCCCTGCCGACCGAACGTCCGTTCCCGCGGCGCCGCGGGCCCCCTCTTCCACCTCTCCCTTCCGCCCCTCCTCCCAGCGCACCGCAACCGCCCGCTCGCCCAGCCAGTCGAGCGGCTGATCCGGGCGCGCCAGCACGAAGCGCAGGTCCAGCTCCTCGGCCATCCGCTGCAGACGCGCCCGCGGCTGCTGACCGTCGAGCGGCACGAACACTCCCCCCGCCCGCAGCACCGCCAGCAGACCCACCAGCACCGCCGGCGTGCGCTCCACGCACACCCCCACCCAGGTGCCGCGCCCGACGCCCTGAAGCCGCAGCCGCACCGCCAGCCGCTCGGCACGCTCCACCAGCTC
>JASLEW010000730.1 GCA_030150965.1 Thermoanaerobaculia bacterium
ACTTCTGCTCGGTCAGGTCGGCCGCGGCGGCTCCTCCCGAGGCGCCGCCGCCCACCGGGGCTCCGGCCGCGCCCGGGACGCCCGCCGCTCCGCCGTGCACCGCCACGGCCGCCGCCGCGACCGCCGGATGCGCGGCCAGCGCCGCCTCGATCTCGCCCAGCTCGATGCGCACGCCGCGGATCTTGACCTGGTGGTCGGCGCGCCCCAGGAAGTCGATGGCGCCGTCGTGGAGCCGCCGCGCCAGGTCGCCGGTGCGATAGAGCCGGCCGCCGGGCTCCCCGCCGGAGGCATCCGGCACGAAGCGCTCCGCCGTCAGGTCCGGCCGGCGCAGATAGCCGCGCCCCACCTGCACGCCGCCGATGTGCAGCTCGGCCGTCACCCCGATCGGCGCCTCGCGCCCCTCGCGGTCCAGGAGATGAATGCGGGTGTTGGCGACCGGCCGACCGATCGGCACCACCGGCCCGGCACCGTGCGGCCCGCACTCCCAGGAGGTGACGTCCACCGCCGCCTCCGTCGGGCCGTACAGGTTGTGCAGCGGCGCCCGCAGCCGCGACCGGTGGAGGTCCCGCAGGCCGGGAGCGAGCGCCTCGCCGCTCACCAGCACCCGCCGCAGCCGCGGCAGCAGCGGCCGCGGGGACGCCGCGGAGGTGGCCGCCGGCTCCTCGCCCTCGGGCACCCCGGCCGGCACCCCGTCGCCGCAGGCGGCCTCCAGGAAGGTCCGCAGCATCGACGGCACGAAGTGCACGGTGGTGATCCCTTGCGCCGAGAGGACCCGGCGCAGATAGGCCGGGTCCCGGTGCCCGCCGGGGCGCGCCATCACCAGCCGGGCGCCGGCGAGGAGCGGCCAGAACAGCTCCCACACCGAGACGTCGAAGCCCGCCGGGGTCTTCTGCAGCACGCGGTCGTCCGCCGCCAGCCGGTAGCGCTCCTGCATCCACAGCAGCCGGTTGACGATGCCGCGGTGGCTGTTCATCGTCCCCTTGGGCCGGCCGGTCGAGCCGGAGGTGTAGATCACGTAGGCCAGGTTCTCCGGCCGCGGCGCGCCGGCGGCCCGCCCACCCGCGGTGGCGGTCTCCCGGCCGGCGAGGGCGGCCTCCCGGCCGGCGAAGCTGACGTCCCGGCCGGCAGGGGTGGCCCCCGGGCCGGCAGGGGTGGCTTCCCGGCCGGCGTGTGTGGTTTCCTCGAGGCCGGCAAGGGTGGCATCCCGATCGGCGGTTGGGGTCCACCGGCCGGTGGATGTGGCCTTACGTCCGACGATGGTGGCCTCACGGCCGGCTGGTGTGGCCCCCCGACCGGCGAGGTTGGTCTCACCGCCGGCGAGGGTGGCGTCCCGACCGGCAGTTGTGGCCTCCCGACTGGCGGTGGTGGCGTCCCGACCGGCGGTGCCCGTGGCGTCGCCGGCGAGGGCCGTCTCTCCATCGATGTCGAGGATTTGGACCGCGGCCGGCTCCGCCAGGGCCGCCGCGCGCGCCGCCGTCGCGGCGTGGACCAGCAGCAGGCGGGCGCCGGAGTCGGCGAGCATGAATCGCAGGCGGTCGGCGGGGTACTCGGGATCGAGCGGCAGGTAGGCGGCCCCGGCCTTGAGGACGGCGAGGAGGCCCACGATCAGCGCCGGCGACCGCTCGGCGCAGACCGCCACCACCGTGTCGGGCGCGGCGCCATGGGCGCGCAGGCGCCGTGCCAGGCGCTCGGCCCGTGCGTCGAGCGCGCCATGGGTGAGGCGCTCGGGCCGCGCGCCCGGCGTCTCCAGGTCTCCCGCCACCACCGCCACCGCCCGCGGCCGGCGCCGCGCCTGCTCCGCGATCAGCTCGTGCAGGCAGAGCCCTCCGGGATAGGACGCGGCGGTGGCGTTCCACTCCAGGAGCTGCTGCCGCTCGCCGGCGGACAGCCACGGCAGCGCGGCGATCTCCTGCCGCGGCTCGGCGGCCACCGCCGCGAGCAGGCTCTCGAAATGGCCCGCCAACCGCCGCAGGGTCGCGCCGTCGAAGAGGTCGGTGCTGTACTCGAAGACGAGATCGAGCCCGTGGCCGCCAGCCACCACCGCCAGGGTGAGATCGAGGCGGGCCACGGGGAGATCGATCTCCCGCAGCTCCACCTCAGGACCGGCCGCCGCGTCGCGGCCCTCCGCCGCCCGCTCCGTGTCGCGGCTCCCTGCCGCCAGCTCCGTAGCGCGGCCCCCCGCCGCCAGCTCCGTCCAGGCGTCCTGCAGCACGAGCATCGCCTGGATCAGGGGCGGCGCCGCCAGATCGCGGCGCGGCGCCAGCTCCTCGACCAGGCGCTCGAATGGCAGCTCCTGGTGAGCGAAGGCGCCGAGGCAGGTCCGCCGCACGCGGCCGAGCAGCTCGACGAAGCCGGGCCGGCCGCCGAGGTCGGCGCGCAGGGGTAGGAGGTTGATGAAGCAGCCGATCAGCCCCTCGGTCCCTGGCCAATCGCGGTTGGCCACCGGCGAGCCGACCACCAGGTCGTCCTGGCCGCTCCAGCGGCCGAGCAGCACGTCGAAGGCGGCGAGGAGCAGCATGAAAAGGGTCGCCCCGCTCTCGCGGGCGCGGCCCTGCAGCGCGGCAAGATGCGCCGCCGCCAGGGTCCGCCGCAGCCGGGCGCCGCGGAAGCTCTGCACCGCCGGCCGCGGCCGGCGGT
>JASLEW010000742.1 GCA_030150965.1 Thermoanaerobaculia bacterium
CCGCGCCCGGCGGCTCCGGAGCCGCCCGTGGAGCCCGCGGAGAGGGGCGGCGTCAGGGCGTCTGCTTGGCCGGCCAGCGCACCATGTAGCCGTCCGCCCACACCACGTCGCGGTCGTAGTCGGTCGGATCGAAGGCGGTCACCGTGTAGACGTCGGTGTCGGCCGTCTTGTCGCGGCCCAGGCTGCGGATCGCCATCACCTGCGAGGCGTGCGGGTTGGCGACGTTCAAATAATATTGATACTGGCTCTGCCAGCCGTCGAGCACCGGGATCGATTGAATGTATTGCGGGATCAGCACCGTCGACAGATCGCTCACACTCAGCATCGAGCCGTAGGAGCTCATGCTGACGGTGGTGGCGCTCTGGCCCGCGGCGGCGGCGGCGGCCTGATCGGTCACCCAGGAAAACATTGCCATGCCGGTGATGCGGATGTCGCCCATGGTCCGCTTCTGCTTGGCCTTCTGCATGGCGTCGAGCAGGTTGGGGATCAGCATCGCCACGATGATGCCGATCACCGCCACCACGATCAGCACTTCGATCAGCGTGAATCCCTTTTGCCTTATTCGCATATGGCAATTCATCACGTCCCTCCCGAGGAGCGCGTTCACTTCGTGCGCAAGGGATGTGCCACATCGAAAGTTCGGCAAAATGCTTGCTGCCACGGGGAGATAGCTTCATCGCCCGGCCGCCGGCTGCCCCCAGGAGTGCCAAAAATAGTCCATTGCCGGGTCAAGGGTTGTCAGTCGTGATCGATCGCGTCCCCCGGCCGCCTCAGCGTCCCGGCGCCGCGGCGTAGGCGCCGACGATGCGGCGCATGCGCTCGACGCCGCGGTCCAGCTCGGCGAGCGGCAGGTGCTCGTCGGCGCCGTGCACGCCGCCCGAGTCCTGCGGCCCCAGGGCGAAGGGCGAGATCCCGTAGGCGGGCACCCGGCGCTCGCGGAAGAAACGCGAGTCGGTGGTGCCGGCGCCGAGCATCGGCGCCACCGGCCCCTCGCGGCCGAGCACCCGGGTGAAGGCGTCGTAGAGCCGGCCGGCGGCGGGCGAGGGGGGGGCGGGCGGCGCGCTGACCAGCACCTCGACCTGGAGCTGCTTGCCCAGCGCCTGCTGCGCCGCGGCGAGGAAGGCGGTGGCGTCGGTGTCGGGCAGCAGGCGGATGTCGATGCGGGCGTGGGCCTCGGCCGGCACGACGTTGATGCGGTCGCCGCCGGCGAGGACGGTCACCTGGACGGTGTCGAGGAAGAGGTTCGCCATGCCGGGAAAGATCGGCTGCCGCGGGCCGGCATCGGCGATCACCTGGTCGATGTGGGCGAAGATCTGCCGCCAGTGGGCGTTGTGCAGCGGCGCGATGGCGGCGAGGTAGGCGCGCACCGGCGCCGTCACCCGCCAGTGCTCGGGCAGCGCCAGCAGCCGGGCGAGCCCGGCGATCAGCTGGTGGTTGGCGCTCTCCGGATTGAGCGCCGAGCCGTGGCCGCCGCGGCCGTGGGCGCTCACCGCCAGCCACAGCGGGCGCTTCTGGCTGACCTCGATCCCCCACCAGAGGAGATGGCCGCTGAACTGGTTGCGTCCGCCCTCGCCGATCACCGCCTCGACGCCGGCGAAGACCTCCGGATGCCGGGCGAGCAGCCAGGCCGTCCCCTGGCCGCCGCCGTTCTCCTCGTCGGCGACGGCGACGAACAGCACGTCGCGGTCGAGCGCCGCGTGCCGGCGCGCCAGGTCGATCAGCGCCGCCAGGCCGCAGATCCCCAGCCCCTTGTCGTCGAGCGCGCCGCGCCCCCACAGGCTCCCGCCGCGCACCAGGCCGGCGAACGGCGGCACCGTCCAGCCGCTCCCCGGCGCCACCACGTCCATGTGGTGCAGCAGCAGCAGCGCGCGCCCGCCGCTGCGCGGCGACACCAGGCGGGCGGAGAGGCTCACCCGTCCGGTGGGCGAGACCCAGAGGCGGCTGGGGATGCCCGCCCGCGCCAGGATGGCGGCCAGGTAGTCCGCGGTGCGGCGCTCGTTGCCGGGCGGGTTCGAGGTGTCGATCTGGAGATAGCCGCGCAGCCAGCCGGCGGCCTCGGAGAGGGGCGGCGGCGCGTCGTCGGCCGCACCCGTACCGGTCAGCGCGGTGATCGCCAGCGTGGCGGCGAGGAGCAGCGCGGCGGCGCGGCTGGCGGCGGGCATGCGGCGGTGGTCAGAGCACGAGCCGGCGCAGGAGCTTGCGGTAGAGATCGACGCCGGCGAGGAAGCCGGGCAGGCCGAGGCGCTCGTTGCGCTGGTCCACCTGGTAGGTGTCGGTGCTCATGATGAGGAAGGGCGAGAAGCCGTAGGAGGGGACGCCGGCGGCGCGGAAGAAGCGCGCGTCGGTGGCGGTCCAGGGGAGGAAGAACGGGCCGGCGGTGAAGTCCGGGTACTGGTCCTTGATGGTGTCGAGGATGCCGCGGAAGACCGGATGCGAGGTGGAGCTGGGAAGCGGGCTCCCCGGCACCTCCTGCACGCTCACCTGCAGGCCCTGGAGCATCCAGGGCGGCAGCAGCTCGCCGAGCGCGTCGGCCGCCCGCCGGCCCGGCAGCAGGTGCAGCATGATGAACAGCTCGTCGCCGCCGCCCGCGGCCGGCTGGATGGCGAACGGCACCGCCTCGTCGCGCAGCATCGACTGCACGTAGGGCGGCAGGCGGCGGAAGGCGGCGGGGTCGCCGAGCAGCGCGGCGGGCTGGGCGAGCAGCTCGCGCATCGATCTCGCGTCGCGGCTGCGGCCGTACTGCGCGAGCACCTCGGCCACCGCCGGATCGAGGTGCAGATCGGTCGTGGTGTAGCCGCGGGCGATCAGGTCCTGGCGCAGCTCCTCGAGGCGCCGCCGGTCGCCGCACACGCGCACGCGGGCGAAATGCTTCTGGCCGATCTCGGTGCCCCAGTACTTGACATCGACCCGCGAGCGCGCCTCGACTGTGCCGCCCTCGGTGAGCAGCGCCCAGAAGCTCCTCACCAGCTCCGGGTGCTGGCGGATCACCCACTGGGCGCCCAGGCGGCTGTCGCCGGCCTCCTCGGTGCCGGTGGCGAGGAACAGCACCGAGCGGCGCAGCGGCCGGCCGCTCTTCCTGAGGTCGGCCATCGCCAGCAGCTCGGCGACGGCGACGCTCTTCATGTCGAAGACGCCGCGGCCCCAGATCCACGGCAGCTCGATGCGGGCGGCAAAGGGCGGATTGATCCATTCGCGCGGGTCGACGTTGGAAACGTCGATGTGGTTGTGCAGCACCAGCGGGTGGGGGTCCTGGCCGTCGAGGCGCGCGTAGAGGTTGGCGTGGCGGCCGCCGATCACCTCGATCTCGGCGGGGATGCCGGCGGCGGCCAGCTGCGCCGCCAGGAACCGGGCGCCGGCGACCTCGTTGCCGGTCGCCTCGCTGGTGTCGATCTGCACGTAGCGCTGGAGCATCAGCACCGCCGGATTGTGCAGATAATCGACGAACACCCAGCGCTCGGTCTCCTCGGTGGCGAGCGGCCGGTCGAGGGTCGCGACCAGCAGCCAGGTCGCGCCGAGCACCAGCACGACGGTGCCGTAGAGCGCCAGACGCGAGGCGCGGCGCATGCGGGCGGCGAAGGGAGCCGGGGTCATCCGGCCGCCGATGATACTCCCGCTCCCGCGCAGTCCGATATGCTGAAGCGCCGATGCCCCCGGCCGATCCCGCACCGCCGCCGCCGCCGCTGCCGGCGCTGCCGCCGCTGCCGGCGCTGCCGCCGGTCGCCGCGCCCCGCCGGCGTGGCCGGCTCCGGCCACCGCCGGAGCGCTGGTGGCTGCTCGCCGCCGGCGCCGTCGCCTGCCTGGGGTACCTGGCGGCCGAGCGGGCGGCGCTCGGCGGCCGGCTCGGCCTGCCGCTCGACGACAGCTGGATCCATCTGCAATTCGCCCGCAACCTCGCCGGCGGCCTGGGGCTGTCCTACAACCCCGGCGAGCTGGTGACCGGTTCGACGGCGCCGCTGTGGACGGCGCTGCTGGCGCTGCTCGCCGCCCTGCCGGGCAACCCGATCGCCTGGGCGCAGGCGGCCGGGGCCGTGCTCTACCTGTGCGGCATCGACGCCACCTGGCGGCTGGCGCGGGAGCTGGGCCTCTCGCGCGGGCTCGCGGCGCTGTGCGCGGGGCTGACGCTCGCCACCGGCTGGCTGGTCTGGTCGGCGCTCTCGGGGATGGAGGTGCCGCTCTTCGTGGTGCTGTCGCTGTGGGGGATGATCCTGCACCTGCGCGAGCGGCGGCTGGCGAGCTCCGGCGCCTGGCCCCTGGCGCCGGCGGTGCTGGCGCTGGCGGCGCTGGCGCGGCCGGAGGGGCTGCTGCTGCTGGCGCTGGCGTTCGCCGACCGCTGCCTGGTGCTGGAGCGCACCGACGCGGCGGCGCCGCTGCGCTGGCGCCGGCCGCCGGTGGGAGCGATCCTGGGGGGCGCGCTGCTCGCCGCCTGCGTGCTCGTCGGGCCGGTCCTCTTCTACCGCGTGGCAGGCGGCTCGTTCCTGCCCACCACCTTCGGCGCCAAGGGTGGGCGGGCGCCGCGGCTGCTGCCGGACCTGCAATACGTCTACGTGGTGCTGGGGATCTTCCTGCGCTCGCAGCCCTACATGACGCTCCTCGCCGGCGGCGGCGTGGCGGCGCTCGTGGCGCGCCTCGGCACGCCGCGCGACCGCGGCCTGCTGCCCGGGCTGTGGCTGGTGGCCCTGCCGCTCGCCTATTCGCTGATCAGCCCCGAGGGGGCGAAGCTCCTGGCCGGGAACTTCGGCCGCTACTACTTCCCCCTCTTTCCGGTCGTGGTGGTTATGGGCGTCCTGGGGCTCGAAGCCGCCGCCGCGGCGCTGCGCTCAGGCGTCGTTGTCGGAGGGGTCGGAGGGATCGCCGGGATTGGCGGGATCGCCGGGATCGGCGGGATTGGCGGGGCTGGCGGGATTGGAGAGGCTGGCGGGAGCGGTGGGAACGGAGGAATTGGCGGGAGCGGTGGGAACGGAGGGATTGGTGGGAACGGCGGGGCCGGCGGGAGCGGCGGGCTGCGGCTGCCGGTCTGCCTCGCCCTGACGGCGTTGCTCGTCTGGCCGACGGCGGCCGACCTGGTGCGGCGGGCCGCCTTCTACACCGTCAACCTGGCCAACGTCGAGCAGAGCGACGTGAGCGCCGCCCGGTGGCTCGCGGCGCGCCTGCCGCCCGAGGCGGTGCTGGCGGTCAACGACATCGGCGCCTTCAAGTACCTGCTGCCGAACCGGGTGATCGACCTGGCGGGCATCGCCAACCCCGAGCTGCGCCAGGAGGTGGCCCGGCTCACCGCCGCCGGTGTGCCGTTCGAGCGCGCGATGGCGGCGGCGGTCGAGCGGCGGCGGCCGGACTACGTCGCCATCTTCCCCGCCTGGCTGCCGCACCTGGCCGGCGCCCTCGGCCTGCGGCCGCTGCTCAGCCTGCGCATCGAGCGCAACGTGACCATGGGCAGCGACGTGCTGGTGGTCTACGCCACGCCGTGGACGCGGTTCCCGCTGCATCCTCCGACGGGGCCGACGGGGGCGGAGGGAGCGGGGGCGGAAGCCCCCGGAGATACAATAGGACCGCCCAAGCGGACGGAGAGCCCATGACCACGACCCTGCAGGTGCCCTACCTCGACCTCGCCCGCGCCCGGCAGCGCATCGCCGCGCCGCTCGACGAGCGCTGGCGGCGCATCCTGGACGACAGCGCCTTCGTGCTCGGGCCGGAGGTGCGCGAGTTCGAGCGCCGGTTCGCCGCCTACCTGGAGGTGCCGGCCACGGTGGGGGTGGCCAACGGCACCGACGCGCTGCTGCTGTCGCTGCGCGCCCTGGGGCTGCGGCCCGGCGACGAGGTCATCGTGCCGGCCTTCAGCTTCTTCGCCACCGCCGAGGCGGTGCTGCTGCTGGGCGGCGAGCCGGTCTTCGCCGACGTCGAGCCGGCGACGCTGAACCTCGATCCGGTGGACGCGGCGGCGCGCGTCACCGAGCGGACGGTCGGCATCCTCGGCGTGCATCTGTACGGCCGCCCCTTCGACGTCGAGGGACTGCTCCAGCTCTGCGAGCGCCATGGGCTGTGGCTGGTCGAGGACGCCGCGCAGGCGCACGGCGCGCGCCACGCGGGCCGGCGGGTGGGCAGCTTCGGCCGGCTTGCGGCGTGGAGCTTCTATCCCACCAAGAACCTGGGCTGCTTCGGCGACGGCGGGGCGGTGAGCGGCAGCGACCCCGAGCTGGTCGAGAGCGTGCGGCGGCTGGCCAACCACGGCCAGTCCTCGCGGTACCACCACGTCGAGATCGGCGTCAACAGCCGGCTCGACAGCCTCCAGGCGGCGGTGCTCAACTGCCGGCTGGAGCTGCTCGAAGCGGACAATGCGCGGCGGCGCGAGCTGGCCTGCCGCTATCACGGCGGCCTGGCCGGCGCCGGCGACCTGGTGCTGCCCGCCGACCCGCCCGGGAGCGTCTCGGTGTACCACCAGCTGACCGTGCGCACCGCCCACCGCGACGCCCTGATGCGCCACCTGGCCGACCGCGGCATCGGCAGCTCGATCCACTACCCCTCGCCGCTCCACCTGCAGCCGGCGATCCTGGCGCGCGAGACGCGGGCGGCGGAAGCGGCGTCCGGCCGCCGGCCGAGGCCCGACCTGCCGGCGGCGACCGCGGCGGCCTCGCAGGTGCTCTGCCTGCCGATGTTCCCCGAGCTGACCAACGAGGAGGTGGCGGCGGTCTGCGACGCGGTGCAGGAGTTCTTCCGGCGGCTTTAGCGGCGGAAACGGCCTCCCCGCCGGTGCCCGGCCCGCCGCTCCGTCCGCC
>JASLEW010000793.1 GCA_030150965.1 Thermoanaerobaculia bacterium
CGGCGCGCGGGGCGGGTGCGCCGCTGGGTGGTGCGGCCGGCGGTGTGGCTGCTGCTGCTCCTCCTGGTGCTGGCGGCGGGCAACGTCCTCTTCTTCAGCAGCCGCTACGCCCGGGCCAGCGCCGCCGACCTGCTGCGCGGCGAGCTGTCCGACGCCCTCGGCCGCGAGGTGACCCTGCGGGCGGTCGACTTCCACCTCTGGACCTTCCGCCCCACGTTCGAGGTGAAGGGCCTGGTCATCCCCGGCCCGCGTCCCGGCGACCCGGCGGTGCTGCGGGTCGCCACCGCCGCCGCCCGGCTGTCGTGGCGGGCGCTCGCCCAGCGCCGCCTCGACCTGGAGCAGGTGGACCTGGACCGCCTGCAGCTCTATCTGCGGTTCAACCCCGACGGCACCAGCAACCTGCCGCACCTGCGGCGCACCGCCACCGGCTCGGGGCAGCGTCTGCGGGTGACGGTCGACCGGCTGCTGGTCGAGGACGGCACCTTCCAGCTCAACGAGCGGCGGGCGCGCCTCGACCTCACCGCCCGCTCGCTCTGGCTGCGGCTGTCCGCGCCTCCCCCCTCGGCTCCGGCCGCACCGCCCGCCGGGCCGGGCGGCGCCGCGGGCGCCGGCGACGCGGCGGCGCTCGACTACCTGCTCACCGCCCAGGCGGTCTCGCTCACCCTGCCCGACGCGCGCCCCTACCCGCTCAGCCTGTCGGCCCGCGGCCGGGTGGACGGCTCGCGGGTGCTGATCGCCGCCGCCCGCATCGCCGGGCCCGATCTGGCGCTCGCCACCCGCGGCACGATCTCCTGGCTGGGCGACAACCAGGTGGAGCTCGCGGTCCGGGCGCATCTCGCGGCGCGGTGGGTGAACCGCGTCGGCTACCTGGCGGAGCCGATCGACGGCGCCACCGACCTCGACGGCGGCTTCACCTTCCGCCGCGAGACCTGGGGGATCTTCGGCACCCTGCGCTGCCCGCGCGTGCACGTCCTGGCGCGCGACTTCCGCGACCTCCGGGCCGGCTTCCGCGGCGGCGCCGCGCGCCTCGACGTGGACGTGCAGCACGCCGTGTATGCCGGCGGGACGCTGCACGGGCCGGTGGCGGTGCTCATCGGCGCCGGGCCCTCGCGGCGCGGCGGGCGGCCGGTCGAGACCGACCTGGCGATCGAGAACCTGGAGCTGCAGCCCTTCCTCGCCGACCTCTTTCCGCGCCAGTTCGGCGGCGGCGCCGCCGGACCACCGCTGGCCGCGATCGCCGGCCGGGCGAGCGGCCGGCTGCGCTTCCGCTTCCAGAGCTCCGACTGGCGGCAGGGCGAGGGCGCCGCCGAGCTGAGCGTCGCGGCGGCCCAGGGCGGGCTCGGCGGCAGCCGCGGCCTGGCGGTCGCGGGCCAGCTGCCGCTGCGCATGGCCGGCGGCGTCATCAGCGGCGGCGCCGTCGAGATCACCGCCCCCGGCCAGGAGGCCACGGTGAGCGGCTTCACCTACGGTCTGGCCAGCGGCGTCGGGCGGCTGGATTTCCGCCTGCTGTCGCACGATGCCGGCGCCCTGGCGCCGCTCTTCCCGCCGGTCCCGCCGCGGCTGCCGACCGCGCACTGGCACGGGCCGCCCGAGACCACGCCCATCTGGCTGCCGACGCACGGCCATGGCACGGTGGCCGGCGCGGTGGCGATCGACCCGCGCGGCTACTCGGTGCGCTTCGACCTCGACCTCCAGGAGGTGGCGAGCAACAGCCTGGGCGATGCCGACCGGCTGCACGGCACCCTGACCCTGGAGCCGCAGGCGGTGGAGAACCTGCGTCTGGAGGCCACCGCCGGCCGGGGGGCGCTGATGGTGAGCGGCCGCATCCCGTTCGCCCCGGCGCGCGGCGGTCCGCCGGCCGAGCCGCTCGACCTGGCGATCGACGCCGCCGAGTGGCCGGCCGCCGGCCTCGTCCCCTACCTTCCCGCCTGGATGCCGGTGGACGGGCTGGCCGGCGCGGCGTCGGGCCGGGTGGACCTCGGCGGCAGCTTCGAGCGCCTGACCGGCCAGGCCGATGCCGAGATCGACGCCCTGGCCCTCGCCGGGGTGACGATCGGCCGGCTGCGCGGGCAGCTCGGATGGGACCCCGGCCGCTTCACCGTCGACGACGGCATGATCGAGGACGCCGCCGGCCGGCTGCTCTTCCACGGCAGCTTCGACCGCGCCCGGGGCGGCATCGATCTGACGCTCGACGCCCCCGCCGTGGACCTGGCCGCGGCGCCGGTCGCGGGCCTGCTGCACGCTCCCGGTCTCGCCGGCCGCGTGGCGCTGATGGCGACGGTCGGCGGCACGGTCGACCGGCCGCGGGCCACCGCCAGCCTGCGCGGCCAGGGGCTCTCCTACCAGGGACGGTCCCTGTCCGGGACGGGCGTGGCCGGCGCGGCCGGAAAGCCCGCCGCGGCCGGCGGGACCGGCGGGGCCGGAACACCCGCCGGGACCGGCGCTGCCGGCGCGGCCGGCGGCGGCCAGGTCGAGCTGGTGGCCGATTGGGACGGCGAGACGGTGCGGGCGCAGGGGGCCCTGGGGAGCCTGCTCCAGCTCGACGGCGGCGGCCATCTCGACCGCCAGCGGGCCGCGCTGCGGCTGGACCTGCGGTCGGCCGACGCCGGCGGGCTGATCCGCCTGGCGGTCGCCGACGCCCCCGCCGAGCTGAGCGGCTCGCTGGCCGGCTCCCTCACGCTCACGGCGGACCTGGCGGCGGCCAGCTACCGGGGCGAGCTGCGGCTGGACGACCTCCGCCTGGCCTACGCCGGCCGGCAGCTCGCCAACCGGGAGCCGGTCGAGGTCGCGGTGTCGCCGCGGGAGGTGGTGGTGCGCTCCCTCGTTCTCGGCGAGCCGGGCGAGCCCGGCACCGACCTGGAGATCCTGGCCGGCGGCAGCATCGGCCTGACGGCGCCGATGGCGCTCGACCTGCACCTGCAGAGCACGGTCTCGGCCGCCTGGATCAAGCTGCTCGCGCCCGGCTACGACATCGCCGGCGCGGCGGACGTCCTGGCGAGCCTGCGCGGCACCCTGGCCGCCCCCGTGCTCTCCGGGCAGGCGGCGCTGCACGACGGCCGTGTGGTCCTGCCCAGCCTGGCGACGCTCGACGGCCTGGAGGGCACGGTGCGGCTCTACCGCGACCGGGTGGTGCTCGAAGGGCTGAGCGGGCGCCTCGGCGGCGGCACCGTCCGCGCCGACGGGCAGCTGGCGCTGCCGGGCGAGGGGCGGACGGTCGGCTACCGCCTCGACCTGAGCGCCCAGGGGGTCACCCTGCGCTACCCGGAGGGTTGGGTGTCGCGCGGCGACGCCTCCCTGTCGCTGGTCGGCAGCGGCAGCACCCGCCAGGTGCAGGGCGTGGTGCGGTTGAACCGCGCCCTGTACGCCGAGAACCTGCAGGTGGATCCGCTGCAGCTGCTGCTGCGCGGCCTGCAGCGTCAGCGGGTGCAGGTGGCGCCGACCAGCGGCTTGCTCGCCGCCACCCAGCTCAACGTGGTGGTCCAGGGGCCGGGAGCGCTGCGCGTCGCCAACAACGTCGCCGACCTGCGCGGCGACGTCCAGCTCACCGTGGCCGGCTCGGCCGCCACGCCGGTCGTCTTCGGCAGCGTCAAGCTGGAGACCGGCGGCACCCTGCAGTACTCGGACAACAAGTACCAGGTGGATCGCGGCGTGCTCACCTTCGCCAACCCCAACCACATCGATCCGATCATCGACCTGGCGCTCAAGACCCAGGTGCAGAGCTACGAGATCACGCTCAACCTGTCGGGCACGCTCGAGAAGCTCAATGCCAAGTTCTCCTCCAACGGCGACCTCGCCGACATCGACATCCTCTCGCTCCTGGCCAGCGGTCAGCGCCCCGAGATCGGCGCGCCGCCGCCGCCGGGGCCGCAGAGCGAGGCGGCGAGCCACGCCGCGGCCTCGCAGTTCCTGGCCGGGCAGGCCTCCTCGGCGCTGGGCTCGCGGGTGGGCAGGCTCTTCGGGCTGGACCGCTTCCGCCTCGACACCCAGACCCTCACCCAGGCCGGCGAGCCGACCTCGGGCGTGGTCATCACCGCCGGCAAGCGGCTGTCGAAAAACATCTTCATCACCTATGTGAGCAACCCGTCGTCGCCCCGCCTCGACGTGCGCCAGATCGAATGGACGGTGGGTCAGAACATCACCGTGCTGTTGACCCAGAGCGGCACCAGCTACGCCGTCGACGTGCAGCGGGAGACGCGCTTCTGACCGCGCGCCGCCGGCTCCCGGCCGCGGCCCCGGCGCGGCTCGCGCTGCTGCCGCAGCTCGCGGTCATCGCCGTGGCCGCGGCGGTGGCCGGCTGGCCGCTGGCCGGTGCGGCGTGGGGCCAGGCGGCGGGGGAGCAGGCGGCGGCGGGGGAGCGGGCGGCGCCCTGGTCCGGGCAGGCTGCCGCGAGCTCCCCGGCGGTCGTGGCCGTCGAGGTGCGCAGCGACGTGCCGCTGCCGCGCGACGTCGATCTCGCCTCGCTGATCGAGGTCAAGCCGGGCGCGCCGCTCGACGAGGGGGCGGTGCGCCGCACGCTGCGCAACCTGGTGGCGACGGGGCTCGGCTCCGACATCGCCGTCTACACCCGCGCCGTGGCCGGCGGCGTGGACGTGGAGGTGGCGCTGCGTCCGGTGGTGCAGGTGGCCGACGTGCAGGTGGCCGGCAGCCTCGGGCTGCCGGCGAGCGAGATCAAGGCGGCGGTGCCGCAGCGGCCGGCGCAGCCCCTGGCCGAGGAGAGCGTCGTCCAGGGGGTCTACAACATCGAGGACCTCTACCGCCGCAACGGCTACTTCCAGGCCCAGGTGCACGTGCGGGTCTCGCACAATCCGCTGCGCCGCGTGGTGGTCACCTACGTGGTGGCGAGTGGCGTCCGCGCCACGGTGGGGGCGGTCGATTTCGACGGCCCGACCGCGCCCTTCACCCCGAGCGCCCTGGTGGCGCGCCTGCGCTCGCGCCCCGGCCGGCGGTTTCAGCAGCGCACCGCCGAGGACGACGCCGAGCGCCTTCAGCAGTGGCTGATCGGCCAGCGCCACGGGCTGGCGCGGGTCGATCGCCCGCGCCAGGACTACGACCCGGCGGCCAACTCCGTGCACCTCACCTTTCCGCTCGCGGTCGGGCCGGCGATCGACCTGGTGGTCGAGGGCGCCGACGTCAAGGTGCTGCGCCGCAAGGGCCTGCTGCCCTTCCTCGGCGCCGCCGGCTACGACGAGGCGCTGGTGCAGCAGGCGACGGCGCGCATCCGCGCCTACTACCAGGGACGCGGCAACTATCACGTGCAGGTCGATTCCGCCCAGCGACAGACCGCCGGCGGCCTGGCGCTGACCCTCACCGTCGATCCCGGCCCGGTCTACACGCTCGAATCGATCGATTTTTCCGGCAATGCCGGCATCACCTCGGCGCGCCTGGCGACGCTCATGGCCACCACCCCGCGCGCCGTGCTGCGTCCGGGCTCCGGCCGGCTGGTGCAGGACACGCTGCGCGACGATCTCGACAACATCCGCTCCTACTACGCGCTGCAGGGCTATGCCGACGCCAGGGTCGGGCCGCCGCGCATCGACGAGCAGGGGACGGTGCTGCGGCTGCACGTGCCGATCGTCGAGGGCCCCGAGCAGCGGCTGGTCAAGCTCGACCTCCAGGGCATCGTCAAGCTCGACGCGGCGAAGCTGCGCCGGTCGCTGCCGCTCAAGCCCGGCGGCCCGTTCCATCCGGTGCTGCTGGAGCAGACCCTCGCCGCCATCCGCAACAGCTACGGCGAGGCCGGCTACCTGCAGACGCAGGTCTCCGCCGCCCAGGACTGGAACACCCCGCACACCCTGGTCGACGTGACCATCAAGGTGCTGGAGGGGCCGCGGCGGGTGGTCGACCAGGTCATCGTGCGCGGCAACCAGGTGACCCACACCGACGCCATCCTGCGCAGCCTGGGCATCAAGAGCGGCGATCCGCTGGGCCAGTCGCGCCCCTACCAGCTGGAGAGCAACCTCTACCGCCTGGGCATCTTCTCGCGCGTGGACGTGAACCTGACCGGCTCGGGGCTGGACAGCACCGACCGCGACCTGGTGGCGCAGGTCGAGGAGGGCAAGTTCAAGAGCCTGGGCTATGGCGCCGGCTACGACTCGGAGGAGAAGGTCCGCGGCCTGCTGAGCTTCTCCGACAACGACATCGGCGGCGAGGCCGACAGCCTGCGGCTCGACCTGCGCGCCTCGTCGCTCGACAAGCGGTTCAGCCTGTTCTTCAACCAACCGTTCATCAGCCGGTACGCGGTGCCGCTCAACTCGACGCTGTTCTATTTCGACACCCGCGAGGTGAGCTTCCGGGTGCGCCGCACCGGCGCCCGCACCGAGGCGGTGAAGACGGTGTCGCACACCCGCTGGTCGCTGGCGCTCGACTACCGGGTGGTGCGGCTGATGGTGGACCCCGGGGTGGCGCTCAACTCCATCGAGCGCCAGGACCGGCCGGTGCAGATCAGCAGCGTCATCCCCGCCGTGCTGGTCGATCACCGCGACGATCCGCTGGTGCCGACCCGCGGCTGGAGCTCGCTCGCCCAGCTCCAGTACTCGTTCCCCGGCATCGGCTCGCCGGCCAACTTCCTCAAGCTCTTCCTGCAGCAGACCAGGTACCTGAACCTGGGGCCGCCGGGGGTCGTCGGCCTGAGCCTGCGCTTCGGCGCCATCGAGGCGTTCTCCCGGCTGGGCACCGGCGATCCCGACGTGCCGCCGTCGCTGCCCAGCAGCAACGTCTTCATCGACGAGCGGTTCTTCGGCGGCGGCAGCACCACCAACCGCGGCTACCTGCTCGACGAGCTGGGGATCCGCGGCCAGACGCTCATCCAGCCCGGGCCGGGCGCGCACTTCATGCCGGTGGGCGGCAACGGCCTGGTGCTGGCCAACCTGGACTACCATTACCCGATCGCCGGCGCCTTCGGCGGCACGGTGTTTCTCGACTCCGGCAACGTCTGGCCGGACTGGCGCGACATCCGCCTCACCGGCAGCGAGGGCTTCCGTTCCAGCACCGGCCTCGGCTTCAGCTACCTGTCGCCGATCGGCCCGCTGCGTGCCGAGGTCGGCTACAAGCTGCAGCGCTACGGCGAGCCCCGCCCCGAGGGGCCGCTGGTGTTCTTCGTCAGCTTCGGCAACCCGTTCTAGTGCGGTGCGTCACAAATCCGATATCTAAGGCGTCGAGGCATCCGCGTTTCCCGGCCAGGCGCGCCGACGCAAGCGTAGCGGGGACTA
>JASLEW010000820.1 GCA_030150965.1 Thermoanaerobaculia bacterium
CCGGCCGGCGCCACGGCCGGCGGCAGCCCGCCGGCCCGCCGTGCGGGCGCCCCCCCCGCACCACCGCCGAATCCGGAGGCGTTCGCCGAACGGATGGTGGTGCGCGAGGTCGAGGCGGTGGTGGAGCTTCCCGACTCGATCCGCGAATCCCGGCGGAAGTCGCTTGGACCGAAGGACTTCCAGGTGCTCGAAGACGGCACCCTGCGAGAGGTGGTCA
This sequence comes from Thermoanaerobaculia bacterium, assembly GCA_030150965.1. Taxonomy (GTDB): domain Bacteria; phylum Acidobacteriota; class Thermoanaerobaculia; order Multivoradales; family UBA5704; genus JASLEW01. The sequence continues at coordinate 218 of JASLEW010000820.1, forward strand.
AGGTGTCCCCGGTGACGGCGGGCGACGCGGCGCCGTGGCACATGGTGCTCTACTTCGATCGCGTGCTGGCCGACCCGGCGACCGTGTTCTACACCGCCAACTCCCTGGCCCAGCGCGCCGCGCAGCTGGTGAGCCTCGGCAGCGTCGACGTGGTGGTCGCCGACCCGCAGCCGCGGCTGGTGCTGGAGGATGGCCATGGGGCCCAGTCGGTGGAGCAGGCCCTCACCACCGTCGCGGCCGCGGCGGAGCGCCAGCGTGACGGCGGGGCCGCGACCGGGGGCGGGGGCCCGGTGGAACGGGCCGAAGCCCGCGGCGCGGCCGTCCAGGGCGGGCCTCCCGCGGGGGTGCGACGCCAGGAGGACCGGCTGGTCGCCTTCATCACCGGCCGGCCGGTGGGCGGACCGCGCGTCCTGGTGCTGGTCGCCGACGGCTTCGACACCTCGACCTCCGGCGACGGCGCGACCAGCGCCACCCAGGCGGTGGCGGAGGAGCCGGCGCGGACGCTCGCCGCCTACGGCTGGATCACCATCGCCGCGCCCATGCGCCGGCAGCAGCTCGGCATCGAGCACCGCGAGATGACGGACATCGAGCGGATGCGCCAGGCCCAGTCGGGGCACGACGCTCCGGGCAGCACCGTGCCGCCGGAGATCCTGCCGCAGGCGGCGCCCAACACCAAGCTCAAGTACGACGGCATGATCGATCTCTTCGTCGAGCCCGCCTCCGCCAGCCTCAACGCCATGGCCACCGCCACGGGCGGCACGGTGGTCGGCTATCCGGGCCAGCTGGCGGCGGCCCTCACCAGCCTGACCCGGCGCTGGCACGTCTTCTACCTGGCGCCCGATCCCGAGGACGGACGCCCGCGCCCGGTCGAGGTCCGCCTGCTGCCGCAGGGCATCGTCCTGCGCGCCCCGGTCTGGCGCCGCTCCTCGACGCCCGACGAGGTGGCCGACGTGCGCCTGCGCCGCTTCCTCGACAGCACCCCCGGCTTCGGCAGGCCCTCCGGTACCCTGGCGCTGACCGCCGCCACGGCGCCGGCCGATCCGCGCTCGCTCAGGGTGACGCTCGCCGCCTACACTCCGCCCACGCCGACGCCGGCCGGTCCGTTCCGCCTCTCCCTCGCCTACACCGGTCCCGGCATCGCCGTCCCGGTGGTGCAGAACCGCCTGCTCACCAGTGCCGACCTCACGGAGAAGGGCTGGACCGCCACGGTCTCGCTCGACGTCCCGCCCGGCGCCCGCCGCCTCGGCATCTCGGTCGAGGATCTGGCCCACCAGGTGTGGGGCGTGACCGCTCTCGACCTGCCCGCCGCCGCGGGCGGACGTTAGCCGCGGGCGGACCTGAGTCACCGCGCAGCACCGGCCCTCCCGGGCCGGCCGAGCGGTCCTGCTCCGCGCGTGCGAGCCCTCCGCCGCCGCGGGAGGCGAACGAGCCCCGGCCGTGCTCCGGAGGGTGGTACCGGGCCGGAACCCCGTGCCCTCCGGGCGTCCCGTTTCCGTCCATCAGGGTATGGAGGTACGATCGGAGCGGCGCCACGGCTCTTGCTCCTCTCACCAGCTCGCCGGGGTGCCGGAGAGAAGCTTCGCGCTCGGGTTCGCAACCGGCCAGGAGGCCCTGTCATGGCGGATCTCGCCAATACCAAGCTCACCTATGACGACCTCGTCGCTCTGCCCGACGACGGGCTGCGCCACGAGCTCATCAACGGCGATCACATCGTGAGCCCGTCCCCGCTCCTCCGCCACCAGGCGGTGGCCGGCCGGCTCTATGCCTTGCTCCTGATGTTCGTGGATGCGCATCCGCAAGGCCAGGTCTTCATCGCACCCTGCGACGTGATCCTCTCGCCGTTCGACGTGGTGGTCCCCGATATCCTGTTCGTCGCCGCGAAACACGAGGAGATCCTCACCGAGAAGAACGTGCAGGGCCCCCCTGACCTGGTGGTCGAGGTCTTGTCGCCCGGCAGCCGCCGAATCGATGAGGTGCGCAAGTACAGGTTGTACCAACGTACCGGCGTTCAGGAGTATTGGGTGGTGGATCCGCGGCGGAACAGAATGACCATCCACCGGCGAGACCGGAGGCGAGGTGGGTTGACGAGAGGCAACCGGGGTTTCGCCGATCCCCTGGTCCTGGCAACGCCGAGCGACAAGCTCACGACGCCCCTTCTGCCCGGCTTCTCGGTTTCCCTGCGCGAGGTCTTTCCACCTCGGCCGGCATCTCCTCGTGGGCGGCCGAAGGCCGTCTGACACCTGGTGTCCACGAGGCCGCCGGACATCCCCGATCCCGAAGATCCTGAAGCCCGGGAGAAGGCCCGCTCCGGCTCCTCGGCGGTTCCCGCAACCGAGCTGAGCGTCGGCGCCGTGCTGGCGCGGCTGACCGCCGTGCTCGCCGCGGCGCCGGCGGCGGTGCTGGTGGGGCCGCCGGGAAGCGGCAAGACCACGCTGGTGCCGCCGGCGCTGCTCGCGGCGGGCACCGGAGGCGGCCTGGGCATGGTCATGCTGGAGCCGCGGCGCATCGCGGCGCGGGCCGCGGCGCGGCGCATCGCCGAGCAGGGGGGCTGGCGGCTCGGCGCCGAGGTCGGCTACCAGATCCGCTTCGAGCGCCGCGCCGGCGACGCCACCCGCATCCTGGTGGTCACCGAGGGGATCCTGGTGCAGATGCTCCAGGCCGATCCGTTCCTGACCGGCATCGGCACGCTGATCTTCGACGAGTTCCACGAGCGCAGCCTGGCCGCCGACCTGTCGCTCGCCATGGCCCGCCGGGTGCAGCGCGAGGTGCGCCCCGACCTGCGCCTCCTGGCCATGTCGGCCACCCTCGACGCGGGGCCGCTCGCCGCCTACCTCGGGGGCTGCCCGGTGGTGACGGCGGCCGGCCGGCCGCATCCGGTCGAGGTCCGCTACCTGGACCAGCTG
>JASLEW010000826.1 GCA_030150965.1 Thermoanaerobaculia bacterium
GCGGCGGCCGGCTCCTCCCGCGCCGCCGGCGACGGCGCCGCGGAGGAGGGCCGGCACGGCGCGCCGGGGGAGAGCGCCGAGGCCGCCGGCCGCGAGGCGCTCAGGGTCACCTCCGAGCAGGTCCTGGTGCTGATGCGCAAGGGCTTCTCGGGCGAGCTGGAGGACCGGCTGCGCGGCGTCCTGGCGCAGGCGCTGCGCCACGGCGTGGTGGAGAACAAGGCGCTGCTGCTCGACAACCGGATGACCGGCATCCGCCTGCGCAACCTGGGCGACGGCGCCGAGCGCAACGACGTCACCCTGTTCGATCACCTCGGCTACCCCGACGAGACGCGCGACTTCCTGGAGGCGGAGCTGCGCGGCTGGGGCGGCCTCTCCACCGGCGAGCGCCGGACCCTGGGCGATCTGCTGCTCGCCAACATCTCGCCCAACCTCCACTTCAACCCCAGCGAGACCCTGGCCCGGCGCCAGCTGGCGGAGGCCGCCGCCGGCCAGGTCTTCACCCAGATCCGCAAGGGCCAGATCATCGCCCGCAAGGGCGACGTCATCGACGCCTCCAACGCCAGGCTGCTCGAGCAGATGCGCGGCAAGCGCCCGTCGCGCCTGCGCCTGCCGGAGATCGCCGGCACCCTGCTGCTGCTCGCCCTGGCCGGGTGGGCCCTGTGGCTGGGGCTGGCGGGCGAGCGCGTCGCCGGCCACAGCCGCGAGCGCCTGTTCAGCGAGAGCGTGCTGCTGCTGGTAGCGGCGCTCGCCGGCGCGCGGCTGTCCTTCCTGGTCGCCGGCCAGCTCAGCGCGTCCTTCCAGATGCCGCCGTTCAACGACTGGCGCGGCTACGCCCTGGCGGTGCCGTTCGCGGCGCTCGCCCTCTCCGCCGCGCTGCTGCTGCGCCGGCACGCGGCGCTGGTGCTCGCGGCGCTCTTCAGCCTGCTCGCCGCCCGCCTGGCGGTCGAGACCGAGGGGCTGTGGGTGGCGCTCTACGCTCTGGCCGGATCGCTCGCCGCCATCTTCGCCGTCGACCGCCTGCAGTTCCGCCAGCGCCTGGTGATGCCGCGCGCCGGCCTGATCGTCGGCGGCGTCAACGTGGCGCTGGCGCTCATCGCCGCCACCCTGGCCGGGCCGCCGCCGCCGCTGCTCACCCTGGGGTTCGAGCTGCTCTGCGCCCTGGGCGGCGGCCTGCTGGCGGCGGCGGTGGCGAGCTTCGCCGTGCCGGTCCTCGAGGCGATGCTCGGCATCACCACCGACATCAAGCTGGTCGAGCTGTCCAACACCAACCTGCCGCTGCTGCGCCGCCTGGCCTTCGAGGCCCCCGGCACCTTCCAGCACTCGCTGATGGTCGCCAACCTGGCCAAGGAGGGGTGCGAGGCGATCGGCGCCGACCCCGTGCTCGCCTACACCGGCGCGCTCTACCACGACATCGGCAAGATCTTCCGCGCCGACTACTTCATCGAGAACCAGCGCCCCGGGCAGAACCGCCACGACCGCCTGCTGCCGTCGATGAGCGCGCTGATCCTGGTCAATCACGTCAAGGAGGGGGCGGAGCTGGCGCGCCATCACCACCTGCCGCAGGTGATCGTCGACGCCATCGAGCAGCACCACGGCACCCGCCTGATGACCTTCTTCCACAACCGGGCGGTCGAGCAGCGCGACCGCGAGGCCGCCGAGGTGCGGGAGGCCGACTACCGCTATCCCGGGCCGCGGCCGCGCAACAAGGTGATGGGCGTGCTGATGCTGGCCGACGCCGTCGAGGCCGCCAGCCGCACCCTGGCCGACCCCACCCCGGCCAAGCTGCGCAGCGTCATCCGCACGCTGCTCGACGACTGCCTGCACGACGGCCAGTTCGACAAGACCGACCTGACGCTGGCCGACCTGGGCGCGGTGGCGGAGGCGTTCCTGCGCGTCCTGTCGCGCATCTTCCACCAGCGGGTGGACTATCCGGGGTTCGACTTCAACACCCGGATCAAGCGCGAGCGGCGCCCCCAGCCCGGCGCCGCGCGGGCCTCCTGAGACGATGGCCCGCGGCGGCGTCGAGCTGGTGCTGGCCGGCGCCGGGCGCTTCCCCGAGACCGGCGCGGCGCGGCTCCGGCCCTGGCTGAGCGCGCTCACCGGCGCCCTGGCTCCCGGCTGGCGCAGCCTCGGGGTGCGCTTCACCGGCGACCGGACGATGCGCCGCCTGAACCGCCACTACCGCGGCAAGGACCAGACCACGGACGTCCTCTCCTTCGGCGGCGACGCCGGCCCGGCGGCCGGCGAGGGACACCTGGGAGACATCGTGATCTCGGTGCCGGCGGCGCGCCGGCAGGCGGCGCTGGCCGGCCATGACGGCGGGCGCGAGGTCCGGCTGCTGCTGCTGCACGGCGTGCTGCACTGTCTGGGTTACGATCACGAGACCGACGGCGGCGAGATGGAGCGGCTGGAGCGGCGCCTGCGGCGCCGCTGGCTGGATCTGGATCCGGCGGTGGACGGGAGGCAAGGGCGTGGGCGCTGAACGCTGGCCGGTCGAGTCGCTGGCCTGGCTCGCCGGGCTGCTGCTGCCGGCCTGGTCGCTGGTGTCGGTGCTCTCGGCGCTGCTCGAGCGCAGCGGGCCGATCCGCCTCCGCCACTGGGCCGAGGAGGCCGGCGGCCGCCTGCGCGCGCTCTACGACCAGCCGGTCCGTTTCGGCGTCTTCCGCTCCCTGCTGTCGCTCGCCGGACGGCTCCTGCCCATCGGCTTCTACGTCGTCCTCGCGGCGCTCCTGGCCGCGGGGAGCGTCCCTCATGCCTATCTCGCGGCGCTGGCCCTGGTCGGCGCCCTGCTCGCCGCGGTCGAGGTGGTCCACCGCATCCTGGTCACCCGCGACCCCGAGCGGGCGCTGCGCGCGCTGACCACCTGGTACCGGGTGGCGCTCGTGCCGCTCATGCCGCTGGTGGCGCTGGTGGCGGGCCTGGTGCCGCCCGGCAAGCAGGGGCGGCGCGAGGAGACCGAGGAGGACGAGGCCGCCTCGGACGAGGAGATCGAGGCGTTCATCGACGTCGGCACCCGCGAGGGGATCCTCGAACCGGAGCAGGGGCGGTGGCTGTCGAAGATCGTCGATTTTCCCGAGACCCAGGCGCGCAGCGTCATGACGCCGCGCATCGACATGGTCTGCGCCCCGGCCGACGCGGCGCTCGACGCCCTCGCCGAGCGGTTCATCGAGTCCGGCCACTCGCGCATCCCGCTCTATCAGGATTCGATCGATCACATCGTCGGCGTGCTGCACATCCGCGACGCCTTCCGCGCCCTGCGCCAGCCGGCGCCGCCGGATGCCGAGGAGGTCCGGGAGCTGGTCCATCCGCCGTTCTTCATCCCCGAGACCAAGCCGCTGGCGGAGCTGCTCAAGGAGCTGCAGAGCCGCTCGCAGCAGCTGGCGATCGTGGTCGACGAGTACGGCGGCACCGCCGGCCTGGTCACCGTCGAGGACCTGGTGGAGGAGATCGTCGGCGAGATCAGCGACGAGCACGAGGACGCCCAGGCCGAGCACCGCAGCGAGCTCGGCGACGGCGTCTGGCGGCTCGACGGACGCGCCCACCTGGAGGTGCTCGACGAGCTGTTCGGCGTGGAGATCGAGGACGCCGAGTACGAGACCGTGGCCGGCCTGATCTTCAGCGCCCTCGGCCACGTGCCGCAGGCCGGCGAGAGCGTCGAGCGGAACGGCCTGCGCTTCACCGTCGAGGAGGTGGCCAACCGCCGCATCAAGCGCCTGCGGGTGGGGCGCATCCCGCCGCCGGAGCCCGGCGCGCCCGCCGCGGAGGAGCCCGCGTGAGCCGCGCCGGCAGCGTGGCGCTGGTCGGCCGCCCCAACGCCGGCAAGTCGACGCTGCTCAACCGCCTCCTGCGGGAGAAGCTGGCGATCGTCTCCGACAAGCCGCAGACCACCCGCCACCGGCTGGTCGGCATCCTGTCGGCGGACGAGGGGCAGATGGTGCTCTACGACACGCCCGGCATCCACCGGCCGCTGCACCGCCTCAACCGCCAGATGGTGCATCACGCCCTGGAGGCGCTGAACGACGCCGACGTGGTCTGCCTGCTGGTCGATGCCACCGAGCCCTTCGGCGCCGGCGACGCCCACATGCTCGACCTGGTGGCCCGGGCGCGCGGCCCGCGCCTGCTGGCGCTCAACAAGGTCGATCGCGTGCACAAGCCCCGCCTGCTGCCGCTCATCGGCCGCTACGCGGCGGGCGGCCAGTTCGCCGAGATCGTGCCGCTCTCGGCGCTGACCGGCGACGGCTGCGACCGCCTCCTCGCCCTCCTCTGGCAGCACCTGCCGGAGGGCGCGCCGCTCTTCGACCGCGAGCTGCTCACCATCCATCCCGAGCGCTTCCTGGTGGCGGAGCGCATCCGCGAGAAGGTCCTCGCCGCCACCCGCGAGGAGCTGCCGTTCGAGACCGCGGTGGTGATCGACCGCTGGGACGAGGGCACCCCGGGGGACGACCCGCAGCGCGGCCTGCTGCGCCTCCACGCCGCCATCCTGGTCGAGCGCCCGGGCCAGAAGAAGATCGTGGTGGGCCGCCAGGGCCAGATGGTCAAGGCCATCGGCACCGCCGCGCGCCTCGACCTGGAGGAGTTCCTCGGCCGTCGCGTCTACCTCGACCTCCAGGTCCGCCTGCAGCCGGGCTGGCGCGAGGACCGAGGCATCCTGGTCACCCTCGACCGCGAGCTGGAAGCCGCCCCCGGCCCCGGCCTGGCGGCCCTGCCGGACGGCCGCGGCGAGGAGGAGACGGAGGAGGTGGAGGCGGCGGACGAGGACGATCCCGCGGAGCCTGAAGGCGAGTGAGCCGCTCTGCTTTCGGTCAGCGGCGTTTGGCGATCTGTTTCAAGACTCTGAGATCCACCTTGTCCTGGTCGCGTCCAGTGCTGGCCTTCGCCGCGATCAGGTCGTCCAGTCCGAGGAAGCGCGCCGGCACCGAGCCGAACTCGGCGGTGACTCCTCGCTCCCATGCGGCCTGAAATCCGGCGATTCCGGGAATCCTTGCCAGCAGGTCGATGCGCGACGGAGCCACTCCCAGTTGCACGATCCGGCCGAGGGTTGACAGGTCTTCCAAGGTGAGCCCGAGGTCCGTGCCAAGGAACTCGCGGATCGACTCCAGGATCCTTTCAGCGTTCTCTCGTGTCGGATCGATCAGCAGGTCGAGGTCCTTGGTCGCTCGCGGGCGAGCGTGGAAGGCGACCGCGTGAGCGCCGATGATCAGATACCTGACACCATTTTGGTTCAATAACTCGATAAACTCTTCGTAGTCGCGGGATTTCACTGATCCCCCGTGCCTTCAAAGCCGACAGCAGGCATTCCTCGACAGCGAGGACCCGCTGCTCCGGCGTGAGCTCTTCGTACCAGAAGCGGAGATCGGCCTCCTCGGCCTCCGACTCGGTCAAGACTGACGCGGTCCAGATCCTGCCATGGCGGTCGCGACCCTGGCCCCGCTGTTCCATGAGGCTGACGTTAGCATGGCTCGAACGAACGCCGCGCGGCTCTGACCCGCGGCTCGGCGGCTCCTGCGGCCCTGGGATCCCGGTCGTACTGCTGGAAGGGCGCGGCTCAGGGATGAGCGCTGGACAGTTCGCGCGCGGCGCCTTCCTGCGGCGGCAGGCGGTGGAGGAGCGCGCACTGCCATGGGTGAGCCGGATCGAGGGCGGCGGCGAGGCGGAAGTTGCTGGTCAGGTAGGCCCAGCTGCGCGGGTGGGTGTGGCGGAAGCGCAGCTCGTCGCGGCCGTCGACCGCAGTGTCCTCCACGACGGCCCAATCGACGTGACGGTCGCGCAGCTCCTCGAGCATGCGGTCGTCGAGGCTGCCGGGCGCCGGCCAGATGGGGTAGATGTCCCAAACCGGCGAGCGGCGGTGGAGGATGGGGTAGAGCCCGGGCAGGTTGGGGGCGAGCAGGATGGGGGCTTCCGCGGGGATGCGGGCTGCGGCCGAGCGCTCGACCCAGCCGATGAGCGCGGCGATGCGCGGCCGCAGCTGGAGCCGCTCGCCGGCGATCACCGCCGGCACCATGCTCCGGGTCGTCCTCTCCAGATAGAGCGGCTGGGCCGGGATGGCCGTGGCGATCGTGATGCCGGCCAGCAGCAGGACGACCGCGGCGGCGGTGGCGGGATGAATCCAACGGCTGGGCCACCGCTCCCGCGTCCGGCGCGCGCGCGCCAGGCCGGGCACTGGCCGCCGCTCCGGGCCATCGAGGTCCTGCGCCGGTGCGGACTCGCTCATGTCCCCGGGCACCAGCTCCCTTGCCGCGGCAGGTAAAGCCGCGAGCAGCAGCAGCAGCGCGGGAATGCTCGGCGCGAGGTGCGCCAGGTCGGGGCGGGAGAAAGCGTGATGGGTGTAGACCGCTCCCACCACGACGGCGGCGGCGAGCAGTGGCTGCCGCCGCAGGACAGCGCCGGCCGGCGCGCCCCGCCGCACCGCCACCGCGACCCGCATCGCCAGGATGAGCACAGCGCCGAGGAAGAGAGCCGCGGTGAGCAGGAAGCAGAGGCCGATGCTCAACGTCCGCGCCGCCGCCCATCCGTCCATGAGCCGGTAATCGAAGCTCCACGGCCAGGGCACCGGCCGCGGGAAGTTGGTGCGGCCCTGGTGCACGAAGAAAAGGATGGAATCGAGGTAGGCGCGCGCGAAGCCCGGCGCGGCGGCAGCGAGGAGGAGCAGCGGCGACGCGCCGAGGACGAGGCCGCCGAGCCAGGCGCCCAGGCGGCCGGCCCATTCCTTGAGGCCGCGGCGCCATGCCAGGACAGCGATGAGCGCCACGAACGCCACGCCCAGGTAGAGACCGTGGTTCTTGCCCAGGACGAGCCCCAGGCCGGTCACCACCCCGGCCGCGAGGTGCCGCCTCCGGGTCGGGCTTTCGATCAGCGCCGTGGCGGCCAGGATGCCAGCCATCTGGATCGCCGGCTCGTAGAGCTTGTTGCGCGGCAGCAGCCACAGGGTGAGCACGATCCCGAGCGCCGCCAGCGCCGCCGGATGGCGCACGGCGCGCCGCGCGGCCAGGAGGCCGCAGCAGAGCCCGAGCGCGGCAAAGGCGCTGGTGCCCAGGCGCAGGCCGTCGAGCCCCTGGCCGGCCAGCGCCATCCAGGCCGCCGCCCAGTAGTAGCGGCCCGGGTCGTAGGAATAGAAATCGCGCAGCGGCACCTCGCCGTGCCCCACGGCCACGGCGCCGTACCAGAGGAAGCCCTCCTCGTTGACCGTGAAGTCGATGCGCCGCTGGGCGAGGAAGAGCGCCGCCACCAGCACCACCGCGAGCGCCGCCGGCAGCAGCAGGCCGTGGCGCTCCTCCAGCCCGCCGCCGGCCTCCGCCGCGCCGTCCCGCGGCGGCTCCCGCGCCGCCTCGCTTCCTCCCGGCTTCACGCGGGGCGTCCTTCCATCCTCAATCGAGGCTCTTGCGGAAGCGCAGCGACGCGAGCGACAGGAGCGCCGTGCCAAGCCCCAGCAGCATCGCCGCATCGGGCCACAGCACGGCGAGGCCGGAGCCGCGCAGGAAGATGCCGCGGATGATGTGCGCGTAGTAGCGCACCGGCACCGCGTAGGTGACCAGCTGGATGGCGGGCGGCATGTTCTCGATGGGAAAGATCAAACCTGACAGGTAGATCATCGGCACCATCACCACGAAGGCCGAGAACATCATCGCCTGTTGCTGGGTGCTGACCATGGTGGAGACGAGCAGGCCGAGGCCGAGCGTGTTGAGCAGGTAGAGGAGCGTCAGCAGCACCAGCAGCCCGAGCGAGCCGGCGAGCGGCACGCCGAACAGCCAGCGGGCGATGCCGGTGATGAGCAGCAGATCGACCAGGCCGATCACCACGAACGGGAAGAGCTTGCCGACGATCAGCTGCCAGGGGGCGAGCGGCGTGACGATGATCTGCTCCAGCGTCCCCAGCTCCTTCTCGCGCACCACCGCCATCGACGGCATCATCATCGCCACCAGCATGAGCACCATGGCGAGCACCGCCGGCACGTAGAACCACCGGCTCTTGAGGTCCGGGTTGTACCAGATCCGCGGCACCAGCTCGACCCCTCCCGGCGCCGCGCCCGCCGCCGCACCCGGCCCCGCCGTGCCCCCGCCGGCCGCGCTCGCGTCCGCC